>JBBDRM010000014.1 GCA_040905475.1 Actinomycetota bacterium | reverse complement strand
AGCCCGAGATGGACCTCGCGTGGTTCCTCTACTTCGACCGCGTGTTCAGCGAGGGGTTGAACGCGCCGCGGCCGCCGGGGTTCCCGACACACGCCGCTTCGGTCGAGCGGTGGGAGGCGCTCACCGGGCGGACCGTCCGCCGGCTCCAGCCGTACATGATCTTCGCCGGCGTGAAGTTCTCGCTGGTGCTGATGAGGCTCGGGGTACTCCTCGTTGAGTTCGAGGTGCTCCCGCCCGACACCGAGTTCGGGATCAAGAGCTTCGCGATGGAATTCCTGGCTCGGCAGCTCGACGAGCCGCCGATGAACGGAGGCAAGCGATGACGATCACGCCGTTCGACGAATACGCCGTCCACCAAACCGCGATGCCGGTCGCGCATCCGGTCAGCGGCGACCGCAACGTCTACGACCGGTACTTCTTCAACGGCTTCTCGCCCGACGGCGAGTTCTTCTTCGCGGTCGCACTGGGCGTGTACCCGAACCGGGACGTGATCGACGGAGCCTTCAGCGTCCTTCACGGCGGTGTGCAGCGGGCCGTGCTCGCGTCGGGGCGGCTTCCGCTCGATCACGCCGTCACCAAGATCGGGCCGGTCTCGATCGAGATCGTCGAACCGCTCCGCATCAACCGGGTGGTCGTGGATGCCGAGCACCTCGGGATCGGTGCCGACATCACCTGGGAAGGGCGGACGATGGCGCTCGAGGAACCGCGGCAGACGCAGGTCTCCGGCACGACGGTCGTGCAGGACACGACCCGGCTCACGCAGTTCGGGACCTGGGAAGGGACCATCGATGCGGGCAAAGAGCGGATCACCATCTCGCGTGAAGGTTCGCGCGGGATGAAGGATCGCTCCTGGGGTATCCGCCGGTTCATGGACGCGCCGGGCGGGGCGCCGCCGCGGAGCGGAACCCCGGCGGGCGTTTTCTACCTCTGGGCGCCGATCCACTTCGACGACCGCTGCACCCATGCGATGCTGTTCGAGCAGGCCGACGGCTACCGCTGGTACACGACCGCGTCGGAGGTGCCGCTGCTGGCGCCGGGGGAGCCGACGTGGGGGATCGAGGAGAAGCTCCGCCGTCCGCGCTCCGTGGACTACTCGCTGCGGATGCGACCCGGCAGCCGCGTCACCGACGGCGCGACGTTCACCTACACCTTCCTCGACGGCGTCGAACGGCAAGAGCTCGAGCCGATCCTCGACTTCCGCTTGAAAGGCATCGGCTACCTCAACCCGAAGTGGATGCACGGCGAATGGCACGGCGAGGAAGAGGTGGGCAGCGACATGTGGGAGGTCGACAAACTCGACCCGCTGCTGCCCGAGAACTACCACGTCGAGCAGCTGGTGAGGGTGCGCTCCGATCGCGGGGACACCGGGATCGGGGTTCTCGAGCAGCTGATCCTGGGGCCGCACGCGCCGACCGGCTTCACCGACTGGACGAGCGTCGCGCCGGGCTGACGGGGGTTCTCCCTTCGCTAACCCTCGTTGCGATCTGAGTCCGGATGCGGACCCAGATCACACCGAGAGCGTCAACGAGCAGGGCGGCGTGCTTGCAGCAGGGCCGCCACCGTCCGGACGACCGTTTCCGGCCGGCGGTGGAGCTGTTCGTAGGTGATGTGAAGGACCTGCCAGCCCAGCGCGGTGATCGCGTTCCGGCGCGCGAGGTCGCGCTCCCACCGCTGCCGGCTCGCGTGCCAACGAGCGCTGTCCGCCTCGATCGCCACCTTAACGTCCGGGTACGCGGCGTCGACGCGGGCTACCAGGCGCCCGCGCGATCGGATCTCATGTTGGACCGCGGGCGCGGGTAGGCGCCCTCGCTTCAGTACGCGGAGGAGTCGCGTCTCGAAAACGCTCTTCGGCACGCCGCTCGACCAACGAGCGTCAACGAGCGATCGCAGCACGCGCGTGCCCGGGCGGCCCATCTCGCCGTACTCGCCCAGGTGCCAGCGCAAACGTGCGAGTGAAACAACGCCTCGGCGAAGGGCGTCGTCCAGCGCCTCCTCGACGACGTCGCGCGGGCTGGTGCCCGCCACATCGAACAGCGTGCGCGCCGGCGTCGTTACCGGGATCGCATGGACGACCGTGACGTCGGCAGAAGTCAGGAGCAGCGGTCGGTGGACGGTGTGTCGGAGAGAGCGGCGGCGGCCTCGCGGCACGATGAGCTCGATGCAGCCGGGCGCGAAGCCCGGGAAGGCCCAAAGCGCCGCGGCCGCGGCGTGTGAGATCACCGCTCCGGGCCCCCATGCCAAGCAGACCGCGAGCAAAGCCTGGTGCCAGGTCGGTGCCACGGCCGCGAACCGATAGACGCCGGGGGAGAGGGGCTCCAGCAAGGAGGCGACGATTCGGCGCCGGATCATGCTCGGAGACATGCCACAAGTGAGGGCGTCCCGGCGCGTGATCAGGCCGTGCTGCTTCGCGGCGAGTATGGCGGCGGCTCGCTCGGCGCCCTCGCCGCCGTCACCCCGCTCTTGTGCGGGTCCAGGTTCGGACGCGGACCTCATCCGCTACGAGACCTAACACCCGCGGCGCGCATCATGTGGTGTGCGCGACCGGATCGCGGCGAACGCGGGAACAGCGGCGCGCGCGACGCTCGGGACCGCCGCGCGGCCTACGCGCAACTCTCGTCGGTGTTTAAGTCCAGATGCGGACTCAAGCGCCAACGAGAGCACAGGCGACGGTTCGCACGGGCGGACCCACCGGCTCGTAGCCGAGGGCCTCCATCCAGAACGCGGCGAGAGACTGCGAGTCCTTGGCGTCGAACGTGATCTCGAAGTTCCGCGCAGCCATCAGCTCTTAAGGCCGAGCTCCTCGCCGACCGTGTCGCGCAGCGCCATCGAGGCCGACAGCGGACGCACCATCACGGTGAACTCATCGATGAGGCCGTCATCGCGCGTGTGGATCATGTCGATGCCGTCGACTTGGCGGTCGCCGATCCGGGTCTTGAAGTGGAGCACCGAGCCGTCACCGTCGGGGGTCGCGTACTCGCCGACGTAACGGAAGTCCTCGAAGGTCCGGAACAGGATCCCGAACAGCACCGCGACCGCGTCCCGGCCCTCGAACGGCTTGAACGTCACCGGCGAGTGGAACACGATGTCCGGCGCCAGGCACGCGAGCGCGGCGTCGAGGTCGAACGACTCGACCGCTTTGCGGAACGCGTCGGCGCTCACGCCGGCGCCACGGTGACGGGGATCCCGTTCAGCACCGCGTTCCCCGACAGCTCGTCGATCAGATCCGACGGCGCCAGGACGTTCGAGTTCGTTCCGCCGTCGCCGGCCGCCACCGTCCAGCCGACGCCGTCGACCGAGTGCCCCCAGCCGTGCGGGATGCTGACGACTCCCGGCATCACCGAGTCGCAGACCTCGGCCGGGAGCTCGACCGTCCCGCTCGAGGACGTCACGCGGACCGGCTTGCCGTTCTGGATGCCGAGCCGCGCCGCGTCGTCCTCGTGCACCTGGACGGTGCATCGGTTCGAGCCGCCGCGCAGGGACGGCAGGTTGTGCATCCACGAGTTGTTCGAGCGCAGCTGCCGGCGTCCGACGAGCATGAACCCGCCGTTCCGCTGCCGCGAGAGCGCGCCGGCGAGCCGCGACACGTCGTTCGCGATCGGCTCCGGCGCGAGCTCGATCTTGCCGCTCGCCGTGCGGAGCACCTCGGGGATGCGCGGCTGCAGCGGCCCGAGGTCGATGCCGTGGGGGTTGGCTTCCAGCACGCCCAGCGTCAACCCATCGGGGTCCTTGCCGAACCCCTCGCCGTACGGCCCGGTCCGCAGCATGATGTCGAGCAGCCGGTCGGGGCCGCGCCGCTCGGCGACCACGTTCCACGCCTTCTCCTCCTCGACGCCTTGCGCCGGCGACGACGGGTTCTGCAGGCCGCGTCGGAGCACCTCGCGAGCGACGAGCTCGTCGAGCGCAGCCAGGTCCGGGTGCGCGCCGGCGCCGCCGGCGATCCCGGCGAGGCGCAGCAGAACCTCCCACTCGGTCATCGCACCTTCTGGGAGCGGGAGCGAGGGCGGCGAGTAGTTCGCGACGTTGCGGCACGACAGGTTGTAGAACGGCGCGTCGTAGTGCGCCCGGGTCAAGGCCGGCTCGGCGGGGAAGATCACGTCGGCGTGACGCGCGGTCTCGGTGACGTAGATGTCGACCGACACCATGAAGTCCAGCGCTTCGAGCGCCTTCGACAGCCTCGCGGCATCCGGGGTCGAGACCGCCGGGTTCCCTGCGACTGTGATCAGCGCGCGGATCTGCCCGTCGCCGGGCGTGAGGATCTCCTCGGCGAGGCACGCGACCGGCAGCTCGCCGAGCATCTCGGGACGGCCGCGCACGCGGCTGCGGAACCGTCCGAACTGGAACCCGCGGCCGACGCCGGGCGCGCCTGAGGTGTTGCCGCTGCCGATCGCGGGCTTAGTGAACATCGCGCCGCCCTCGCGGTCGAGGTTCCCGGTCAATACGTTGATGACGTCGACGAGCCAGGACGCGAGCGTCCCGAACTCCTGTGTCGACGTGCCGATCCGTCCGTACACGGTCGCGCGCTCGGCGGCGGCGATCTCGCGCGCCATCCGGCGGATCTCGTTCGCGGCGATCCCGCAGGATCCCGCGACCGCTTCCAGCGTGAACGGCTCGGACAGCGTGCGGGCCTGCTCGAGTCCCCCGACGTGCTCGGCGAGTTGTCCCATCGAAACGAGATCCTCGGCGAACAGCGTGTTCACGATCGCCATGAGGAGGAGGGCGTCGGTTCCGGGCACGATGTAGTGGTGCTCGTCGGCCTTCTTCGCGGTCTCGCTGCGCCGCGGATCGACGACGACGAGCTTGCCGCCGCGCTGCTTCAGGGCGCGCAGCCGCCCCGGCAGATCCGGCGCCGTGAACAGCGAGCCGTTGGATGCGAGCGGGTTCGCGCCGAGCATCAGGAAGTGGTCGGTGCGGTCGACGTCGGGGATCGGTATCGACAGCGCGGTTCCGAACATCAGCGCCGACGACACGTGCTTGGGCATCTGATCGACGCTCGTCGCGGTGTAGATGTTCTGCGTCCCGAGCGTGCGGAGCAGCACGCGGTTGTAGAACGTCCCGGCGAGGTTGTGGACGTTCGGGTTCCCGAGGTAGACGGCGACCTGGTTCCGGTTCCCGGCGAGCAACGGCTTGAGACCCGCCTCGACGCGCTCGAAGGCCTCGTCCCAGGACGCTTCCCGGAACGCGCCGTTCTCACGGATCAGCGGCGTCCGCACCCGGTCGGGATCGTTCTCGAGATCGATGAGCGCCAGCGCCTTGGGGCACAGGTAGCCCCTGCTGAACACGTCCTGCTCGTCCCCGCGGACCTTCGTGAGCTCGCTGCCGATTAGTGTCAGCTCGAGCCCGCACGTCGCCTCGCACAGCGGACAGGTCCGGTAGACGATCCGTTCTTCGCTCATGCCGCCCCCTCGCTCTTCGAGCAGCCTACGGCGAAGCGCGCACCGCCGCTAGAACAGGGTCGGGTCTCGCTCGGCGCGGCCGGCGAGGGCCTCGATGTCGACCTCGACGCAGGCGATCCCGCGCGAGGTCGCGAGCACGCGCGTCTGCGGCTTGATGGTCTGCGCCACCAGGATCCCGCGGACCGGGGCCAAGGACGAGTCGCCGTTGAGCCGGTCCAGGTAGCGGCTCAGTTGCTCGACGGCCTGCAACTCGCCGACCCGCTTCACCTCCACGGCGACCGTACCGCCGTCGGCCGCACGGAGCAGGAGGTCGACGGGACCGAGGTCGGTCGGGAACTCACGCGTGACGAGCCGCGCGCCGGGCTCGATCACGTCGGGGCTCTGCGCGAGCAGCCACTGAAGCTCGTACTCGCTTCCCGCTTTCTGCAGTCCTGGCTCGATGCCGAGCTCGATCGTGGTGTCGGATTGGATTCCCGCGATCGTGATCTCGAGACGGTCGCCGCCGGAGCCGGTCACCGTCCAACCGTGGGGGCGCTCGATGATTGTGTTGGGCGGCGACATCCAGTTCAGCGCCTTGTGGCCCTTATCCCCGTGCACGATCACCGTGCCGTCGGCTTTGACGACGATGAGCCGCCGGGCGAGCGGCAGGTGAGCGCTCAACCTGCCGGTATAGTCGATCGAGCATTCCGCAACCACCAGACGCACGGCCGTAGCGTGCCAGAACCGGCTCGGTACGACGAATGATCGGTGGGCGATTCGAGCGGTCCTCTACGACGCCGCCGCGAAATGGGCGAAGAACACGGCGACGCCGTTCATCGTCAACGGTATCAAGCAGGTCGCCGCCGAGAAGGGCGTGCAGTTCCTCGACGTTCGGGACGCAAGTGCGTCCAGCTGAAGTACGCGAAGACCTCGGGCAACCGGACGTGCAAGAACACGCCGGGGCAGGCCTTGACGGCGACGAGCTAAAGGGAGATCAGCCGAAGAACGCCTTCAACCTCGGGCCGAGCACATTCTTCTTTCCGAAGACGTTGGCGTGGCAGCCGTCCGCGGTCGTCTCGTTGCCGGGCGGTATGGAAGGCGCCTGGTACCGCGAGTGGAGATCGCCCACGTCCGGTCCGGGCAGCGCCGCCGTCTGCTTCGCGAGCAGCTCCATGCGTGGCGGGCCGAGGAGTCCCGAGATCGAGCAGTAGTGCGGCAGGTAGTAGCCGTTCTGCGCCGACACGTAGATCGGGACGCCCGGTGCGAGCCTGCGCACCTCGGCAAGGACCTTGACCGCGGCGACCTGATTCTCGGCTTGGTTCTCCGTGTCGCGGGTGCACCACTGAACCCAGATCTTGTTCGGCGGCATCGACTGCAAGTACGCCTTGAAGGTGCTCCAGTACGGGCTAGGCTGGCCTATCCGCGCTGCCCACGAGGAGACGGTCCCGCCGCCGTACTCGTTGAGGGCCGGCCAGAACTTCGTGCCGCCGACCAGGTGATAGCCGGAAACGGCATCACGGGCCTGTGAGCATCCGATGTACCCGACGAAGTTGGCGGCTTTCGCCTGACCGACGACACCTGAGAGCGCCGCGAGTAGCAGCGCAGACAGAACGATACGCCTCATGAGCGGGTCCTTCCCACATATGCGAGCCTTGTCTCGTATCCCTATTAGTCACCCCTCGGTCGATTCCTCCTTGGATGAGCGGTTAGCATCCAGTACATGGAAGGCAAGCTTGTGGTGGTCACCGGCGCCACGGCCGGGATCGGCAAAGAGGCTGCTCGCGGCCTTGCCGGGATGGGGGCCAGGGTGGTCCTCGTCGGCCGGAACCCCGAGAAGAGCCACGCCGTCGCGGAAGAGATACGCGCGACCGCAACCGGCTCGGTGGACGTGGTGCTGGCCGACTTCGCGTCGCTCCACTCGGTCCGCCAGCTCGCCGAGACGCTCGCCGACCGATATCCGCGGATCGACGTCCTGTTGTCGAACGCGGGAGTCTTCCGCGTCCGGCGGGCGGTCACGGGGGACGGCTTCGAGGAATCCTTCGCCGTGAACCACCTCGCGCCGTTCCTCCTCACCAACCTGCTCGTCGCGCGGCTGAAGGAATCGGCGCCGAGCCGTGTCGTCGTGGTCGCATCGGCGGCGCACTACGGCCAGACCCTCGACTTCGACGACCTGCAGAGCGAGCGCGGCTACAAGGCGATGCGCACCTACGGCCGATCGAAGCTCGCCAACGTGATGTTCACGTACAAGCTCGCGGGACAGCTCGAGGGATCCGGCGTCACGGTGAACTGTCTGCACCCGGGCTTCGTGGCCACGAGCCTCGGGAGCGGCAACCGGATCCCCGTGAAGCCGTTCATGGCGCTGTTCCGCCTGACCGGGCGTGCGATCAGCGTGAAGCAGGGTGCGGACACCCCGATCTATCTCGCCTCCAGTCCCGAGGTAGAGGGCGTCAATGGGAAGTACTTCGACGTCCGGCGCGAGAAGATGTCCTCCCCACAGTCCTACAACACCGACGACCAGGACCGGCTCTGGGACGTGAGCGCGAAACTCGCCGGGCTCTGAGCGGGATCAGCCGTCCGCGAGCCGGACCAGGCCGCCGAGCGTGCCGATGTAGCCGGCGCCGTCGGGTCCGATCGTCACCGCCGCGTAATGGTTGTTGTAGAGGTACCCGGTCCCGGTGAGCCGGCGATACACCGTCGCGCCGGTGTGGAAGTCGATCGCGGTGAAGTACCAGGCGTCGACGCCGTCGGCTCGCGGCGGCTTGGAGTACACGTAGACGAGGCCGTTCGCGAGTGAGGCCTTGGGGACGGTCGTCGGGGAGATCTCCGCGCTCGTCCAAACCGTGGTGCACGTGCCGGACTGCTCGTCGACGTCCACGCGCGCGACGCCGGGGGTCGTCGACTTCCCTTGGGCGACCGCGGTCGGCCCCGTGTAGCCGAAGTTGTTCTCGACGACGAGCGAGTTGCCGACGGCGATGATCGAGTTCTCGGTGGCGCTCTTGCCGGCCTCGAAGACCGGCACGCGACAGACCAGCGCGCCGGTGCTCCGCCGGTAGACCTCGACGTTCATATGCTCGGCGTTGTCGGCGATCGCGACGAGGTCGGGTTCCAGCAGGGTGGGGCTCGTCCCCGATCCCTGCGAGAGCATCCCGGGCTTCAGACGCGTCCCGCGGTCGTATCCGACCCGCCAGGTGATGCTCGGCGCGCCGGACACGTCGGCGTCGAAGCGGTACAGCGCGTGGTCGGTGACGATGAACACGCCGCCGGTCTCGTCGACGGCGAACGAATTGAAAACGCCTTCACCGGCGAGCTTGATGCTCTTGGTCACCCCGGTCACCGGGTTGATCGTGCCGACGATGGCCGCCTTGCTGACGAACCACAGTCGCCCGCTCCAGTCGGGGAGCACGGACGCCAGGCAGTCGGGGATCGTACGTGCGCGTTGAGGTCGTAGATCCGTTGGGGCAGCAAGAGCCCGTGCTTCATCGAGACGATCCACACCTGGTTCAGGTTGGTCGAGACGACCCCTCGGTCTTTGTGATCGAGGAAGAAATAGCCCGCCGAGCAGAAGTCGTTGAGCGGCGTGGTTCCCGGCCGAACCATCCGCGGAGGCAGCGGCAGGATCGCGAGGGTGGCGAGCGTCACCGGGTCGAGCACCCGGAGCCTGGCGCCGTCGAGCGTTCCGCAGAGCGCGACGATGCGATCCTGGGTGTCGAAGGTGATCGAGGCGCACTCCTCGAGCCCGAGCCAGGTCGAGTTCACGCCGATCTTGTTCCCGACCGGGCCGGCCCAGGTGTAGGAGTCGGTCATGTACGCGTCGTCGTGGATGTTGCTCTTGCCGTTGGGCGCCATGAATGGATGGCGCGGAACCGTGAACGAGCTCACCGGTTGCGCAGCCGCGACCGTTCCGATGAATGCGGGTCCGGCCTTCTGCAACGGGAACGACGGGATCGGGATCGCGGGGATCGCGGCCGGGGCGGCGATCGCGCCGGCCAGCACCACGAGCAGCAACGACGGGGGCAGGAAGCGTCTCATGGATCGAAGAGATTCGAGCCGGCCGGGTCCGGTACCTGCTGCGTGTGGCGACGGCCCGCCGAGAACGCGTATACGTAACGCGTGAGCGGCCTTACGTTCTCGGAGCCGCTGCGCGAGAAGGTCGCGGCGAACCTCGCCGGCTTCGATCGCGTGGCGCTGGACGACGATTCGCTGCGGCGTGCCGCCGTCGCGGTGACGATCGCCGGCGATCCCGACGGGAAGGCCTCGTTCCTGATCACGCGCCGGGCTTCCAAGATGAAGAGCCACGCCGGTCAGTGGGCCCTTCCCGGCGGGCGGATCGACTCGGACGAGACGCCCGAGGCCGCGGCGCTCCGTGAGCTGTATGAGGAGGTCGGCCTCACCCGCGCCGGCGGCGACGTGCTCGGGCTCCTCGACGACTACCCGTCGCGATCCGGCTACCTGATCACGCCGGTGGTCGTGTGGGGGACGGCCGAGCCGTCCTTCTCTGCGCACGAGGCGGAGGTCGCGTCGGTTCATCTGATCCCGCTCGACGAGCTGGAGAAGCCCGGCGTTCCCCGTCTGATCCCCGGCACCGAGCCCGACCGCCCGATCATCCAGTTGCCGCTGATGGGCCGGTACGTGCACGCGCCGACCGCGGTCTTCCTGTATCAGCTCCGCGAGGTGGGCTTGCACGGACGCGACACCCGCGTCGCCCATTTCGACTCGCCGAACTTCGCGTGGAAATGATGGCGGCCGGGAAGCTCACGCTGATGGTGGACGCATCGAGCTTGATCTACCGTGCGTACTTCTCGGTTCCCGACACGATCCGTGCCGACGACGGATCTCCCGTGAATGGGGCGTACGGATTCCTGAACATGCTCGCGCGACTCATCGCAGATCTGAAGCCGGCCCGGGTGGCATGTTGCTTCGACGACGATTGGCGCCCGCAGTGGCGGGTGGACCTCCTCGATTCGTATAAGGCCCATCGCGTCGCGGCCGATGGTGCGGCCGAGGATCCCGTCGAAGCCCAGATGCCGATGATCCAGGACCTCCTGATTCTCGCTGGGATCGCGGCGATCGGTGCGGCGGAGTGCGAAGCCGAGGACGTCATCGCGACGCTCGTCAAGCGCACGCGCGGCCCGATCGCCATCGTGTCGGGCGACCGCGACCTGTTCCAGCTCGTCAAGGATCCGTATGTGTGGGTCCTGTATCCGAAGCGCGGGGTCAGCGACCTGGTACGCGTCGACGAGAAGTGGATCGAGGAGAAGTACGGGATACCCGGCCGAGCCTACGCCGACTTCGCGATCCTTCGCGGCGATCCCTCGGACGGCCTCCCTGGGGTCCCCGGAGTGGGGGAGAAGACCGCGTCGCTGCTGATCGCGAAGCACGGTTCGCTCGCCGGAGTGCTCCGCGCGAGCAAAGGCGCGACGTCGGGCCCGCTCGCGAAGGTTGCCGGCGCGGAGGATTACGTGCGGCGCGCGGCCGATGTCGTTCGCATGAAAGGCGATTGCTCGGTTGGGGAAGTCGATCTGACGCTCCGGAAGCGCCCGATGAGCCGCCGCCTCCCCAAGCTCTCAACCGAGCTGGGTCTCAGCGGCCCCATCGAGCGGCTCACCGCGGTGTTGGAGGGCTCTCGCTCGTAGCGGTGCGCGACGCTTTAGTTCGGCCCGCACCGCTTTCCGGCGTTGAGACACGACTTCACGAGGCGGTTGAGCTCCGCCTGGTCCCAGGCGTTCATGAAGTCGGCGTGTCCCGTGTAGCGGGAGCCGGAGGCCAGCGTGATCCCGGGGCCCCCGATCGTCGGGTAGGAGATCGCGAGCGTGAGCCGGGGGACGCCGACGGGGTGACTCGACGGGCATCCCCCGTTCGCGTACGCCATATGGCTCTTGTGGTCGAAGACGTCGAGCTGCTTGCCGTTCCAGCAGTCCGGGAAGCTGATGTGCATCCGCAGCCACTGCTCCGCGCCGCATGTGGGGGGCTCACTGGAACGCGTCGGGGAACCGGAGCAGCTCCACGCGACGACCGACGTCGGCTGGGCGCTCGTCGCCTTTCCATCGCCGGCGATCACGCGGAGGCCGGCGGGGAACGCTCGGACGCTCTTGGCGCTCTTGGCGCCGGGGAAGTAGTAGGCGACGGTTCCGATCGGCTTGAGGGTCTTCCCGTTCTGACTCAGCGTCGGCGCCCAGTACGCGGCACGGTCGAGTGGCCTATGGCAGAGCGTTCCCGCCGCGCGTAGCGTCGCGTCCGTTGAGAACGCGTTCGTCGACCGGTTCCCGAAGAAGTCGTGGCTGTGACTCGCTCCCGGCTTCTTCGGCGCCACGATCGGGTCATCCGGGAGGCGATGGCTGAAACCGCATTCGCTCCAGAAGATGCCGGGCTTCGGCGAGAGGATCGGTATCGGGATCCCCCCGACCGGATCCGCGCTTGCGAGCAACGGAACCATGAGCGTCGCGATACTCAAGACGATGATCCACAGCCGACCCCGCATGAGCCACCCCCAGCGCCGAGCGAAGGGCCCCCTTCTACCGCGACCGTGGCCGTCCCGTCACATCGGCGTGCGTCGGGGATGATGATTCAGTCGCTGGTCTCGGTGAGTCCGCGGCCGACTTGCAGGTGAATCGGGTTTGACACAACGTTTCGAATCTTCTAAAAGTTGGAATAGGAGGGATGACATGGATCGAGCGACGGCGATCTTCGTGGAAGGGATGGGCGCCGCTTCGGCGACCTCGGGGGTGCTGACACAACTGCAGGGCCGGATATTCGGCCTCCTTTATCTCCAGCGCGGCTCGCTGTCCCTCGACGAGATCGTTGCCGAGCTCGGACAGAGCAAGGGGAACATCTCGATCAACATCCGAGGTCTCGTCGACTGGCACCTCGTAAAGCGCGTCTCGGTCGCGGGCTCCCGGAAGGATCATTACGAGGCGGCGAGCGATTTCTGGCGCGTCATGCAGGAGATCATGG
>JBBDRM010000013.1:662-2022 GCA_040905475.1 Actinomycetota bacterium | reverse complement strand
CGTGATCAGGATCATGCCGGTCTCGGTCTGCCACCTGGTGTCGACGATCGGGCAGCGTTCGGTCCCGATGTACTTCCAGTACCAGGCCCACGCCTCGGGGTTGATCGGCTCGCCGACCGAGCCGAGCAGTCGCAGCGACGACAGGTCGTGCTTCTCCGGGAACTGCGTGCCCCACTTCATGAATGCGCGGATCGCCGTCGGCGCCGTGTAGAGGATCGTCGGGCGGTAGCGCTCGGCGATCGCCCACAGGCGGTCCTTGTCCGGGGTGTCCGGCGCGCCCTCGTAGATGATCGAGGTCGTGCCGTTCGCGAGCGGGCCGTAGACGATGTACGAGTGCCCGGTCACCCAGCCGATGTCGGCGGCACACCAATAGATGTCGGTGTCCGGATGGAGGTCGAAGATCAACCGATGGGTCGTCGACACACCGACCAGATAGCCGGCCGTCGTGTGGAGGATCCCCTTCGGTTTCCCCGTCGTGCCGGAGGTGTAGAGGATGTAGAGCGGATCCTCCGCCTCCATGTCCTCGGGGTCCGCTGTTTCCGGCTGACCGGGGACGAGGTCGTGGTACCAGACGTCGCGTTCGGCGTCCCACGGGATCTCCTGCTCGGTGCGGCGCACCACGATCACGTGCTCGATGGACGGCGTCTCCGCGACCGCGGCGTCGGCGTTCAGCTTGAGCGGTACGATCTGGCCTCGCCGCCATCCACCGTCGCCGGTCACGAGCACCTTCGCCTTGGCGTCGTTGATCCGGTCGCGCAGCGACTCCGAGGAGAACCCGCCGAACACGACCGAGTGCACCGCGCCGATCCGCGCGCACGCCAGCATCGCGACGGGCAACTCCGGGATCATGCCGAGATAGATCGCGACGCGGTCGCCCTTGCCGACGCCGAGCGACCGGAGCGCGTTCGCGAACCGGCACACCTCGGCGTGGAGCTCGCGGTAGGTGACGGTGCGGGTGTCGCCGGGCTCGCCCTCCCAGTAGTACGCGACGCGGTCGCCCTCGGAATCGAGATGACGGTCGAGGCAGTTCACCGAGACGTTCAGCCGCCCGCCCGAGAACCATCTCACCCACGGGGCATCCCACTCGAGCACCGAGTCCCACCGGCGCGACCATTCCAGATGCTCGGCCTGGCCGGCCCAGAAACCCTCGAGATCCTCAGCCGCCTCGCGGTAGATGCCGTCGTCCTTGACGAGCGCGTCGGCGCGGAAGGACTCCGGCGGATCGAAGACGCGCCTCTCGTCGAGCAGCGCCTCGATGTTCCCCGCGTCCTTCTCGTCGGCCACGTGCATACCCCCTTCGGAGATGAGCGTCGCCGGACACCCTAGTGCGGGCGTGCGACTCCCGAAAACCGGGAAGGGG
>JBBDRM010000013.1:0-652 GCA_040905475.1 Actinomycetota bacterium | reverse complement strand
CCCCCCCCCCCCACCCCACGAAGCCTTACGGGCTGGGGACCGCCTTGCGCACGACGATCCTCGGCCGGGTGGCGAAAAGGCCGCCGAACATGGACAGCAAGCCGCCGCCCAGGAGGACCCACATGCCGATCCCGAGTGAACCCGGAAGGTTCGCGTCGATGCGGTAAAGCGTTATCGCGAACAGCGCGAACGCGATGATGCCGAGCGCGCCGGCCAGTCTCGTGATCCATCCGGAGCGCGACGCCATCCCGAGGATGGCGAGGAGCCCGATCGCGATGACCATGATCCCTGCCGACCGGAAGAACGGCGCCTGGGTGCCGAAATCGGCGTCGAAATAGGCGCGATAACTTACCTCGGTTCCCATGATGCCGTCGGGCCGTATCCACTCCAAGAACGCCGACACGATCAGACCTGCCGCTCCGAGCAGCGTGAAGAGCATGCTCTGAGCCGCTCCCTCGATCGGCGAGACGACGGGCGTAGCAGGCTGCTCCACGACCGTGGGCTCAACCGGATCGTTGACGTTGGTTGCTCTGCGTCTGAACACGACGCCACCCTCCCTTCGCATCCGAAGGTTCTGTGCAAATCCCCTTACCCACGTCCGTATCGGGTCATGCCCGGTCCGTAAGCAGAACGAGGGGGGCCCGGGGGGGGG
>JBBDRM010000012.1:59459-60039 GCA_040905475.1 Actinomycetota bacterium | reverse complement strand
CCCCCCCCCCCCCCCCCCCCCCGACGCTTGCCGCCCCCGGACGGCTGCGGAGCGCAGTTGAGAGATGGTTCGCTTTGCCTATTGAGGGTTCTCCGCGAAAAGCCTAGGTTCGACCTGAGGGATGCGCGGCCGGGTCGGGCGCGCTGCGCATCTTCGGACGAGCCCGCTGGGGCCGGGGAGGGAGACGCTCATGGCGCGCAACGCAGCGTTGGTGACCACGTGGTCGCAACCGGCGCGTGGACGAGAAGCGAAGGCAATCGAGTCGTTCATGGACTTCCTCACGTTCTGGGGAAAGAAGGCGGCGGACGGGAAAGTGTCGGAGCCCGAGCCCTTCTTCTCCTACGACGGGGGCCACGGTTTCGCGATCGTGAAGGGACCGAGCGACGTGCTCCAGGCCGAGATCGATTCAGAGGAGCATGAGCGGCTGATCAGCAAGGCACAGCTCACGGTCTCCGACCTGCGCCAGGAGCTCTACGTGACGGGCGACGCGGAGATCCAGCGAGGGATGCAGATCTTCTCCGAATCACTGAACGAGCTGGGTTACTAGCTCCCTCGAGACCGGGACCGGGGGGGGGGGGGG
>JBBDRM010000012.1:45071-59449 GCA_040905475.1 Actinomycetota bacterium | reverse complement strand
CGTTCGATCGGCCGGTCCCTGGTTTGCCGGGCTCGGTAGGATGACGCGCGTGACGGCCCCGTTGCGTGTCGGCGTGCTCCTTTCGGGATCGGGAACAAACCTCCAAGCGATCCTCGACGGTGCGCGCGGGTCGGGCTACGAGGTCGCGGTGGTTCTCAGCGACCGGGCCGGTGCCTTCGGCCTCGAGCGCGCCCGGAACGCCGGCGTCTCCGCGGTTCACGTCGATCCGAAAGTTCACGGGAACCGTGAGGGGTTCAACGAGGCGCTCGCCGATTCCCTCCGGGAGCACGATGTCGAGCTGGTCTGCCTCGCGGGGTTCATGCGGATCCTCGCCCCCAACTTCATCAAGGCGTTCGAGGGACGAATCATCAACATCCATCCCGCGCTCCTGCCCGCATTCCCCGGCGCCCACGCCGTTCGAGACGCGCTCGACTGGGGCGCGCGGGTCACCGGTTCGACCGTGCACTTCGCCGACGAAGAGGTCGATCACGGCCCGATACTTCTGCAAGAGGCCGTTCCGATTCTCCCCGGCGACGACGAAGCCTCGTTGCACGAACGGATCAAGGAGGTCGAGCATCGCCTCTACCCGGCGGCGATCAGGCTCATCGCCGAAGGTCGCGTCAGGATCGCGGGCCGCCGCGTCGTTATCGAGCCGGAGGAGTAGCCCTCCCAAACGGTTAGGATGGGCACGTGTCAGACCTCATCCCGGTGAAACGAGCGCTCGTTTCGGTTTCCGACCGCGCGGGTCTCGCCGCTTTCTGTGCCGGGCTGGCGGAGCTCGGGATCGCGATCGTCGCGACCGATTCGACGGGCCGTCATCTCGCCGAGCACGGCGTGTCCACTACGCCGGTCGCCGAGGTGACCGGCTTCCCGGAGATGCTCGACGGGCGCGTGAAGACGCTTCACCCGAAGATCCACGGCGGGATCCTCGCGGATCGCGGCGAGCCCGAGCATCTGCGGCAGCTGGCGGACGCGGGGATCGAGCCGATCGATCTCGTGGTCGTGAACCTCTATCCCTTCCGTGAGACGGTTGCGAAGGGCCTCGACTGGCCCGGGGTGGTCGAACAGATCGACATCGGCGGCCCGACCCTCGTACGGGCCTCGGCAAAGAACCACTCCGGCGTCGGGGTCGTCGTCGACGCGGCGCGGTACGACGAGGTGCTCACCGAGTTGCGTGAGAAAGGCGGGCTGTCCGCTCAGACGCGGCGTGCGCTCGCCGCCGAGGCGTTCGCGCACACGGCGGCCTACGACGCGGCGATCGCTCGGTGGATGGCGCGGGCGGAGACCTTCCCGCAGCGGCTGGCGCTCGCGTTCGAGCGCGTGATGGAGCTCCGCTACGGCGAGAACCCGCACCAGGCGGGCGCCCTGTACGCCGCTGAGGACGCCGGTCCGGGCTCGCTCGCGCGCGGCCGCCAGCTTCAGGGCAAGGAGCTGTCGTTCAACAACTTGCTCGACCTCGACGCGGCCTGGCTCGCGGCGAACGACTTCGACGACACCGCGTGCGTGATCGTCAAGCACGCGATCCCGTGCGGCGTCGCCGTGGGCGACAACGACGCCGTCGCGTACGAACGAGCCTTGGAATCCGATCGGGTCTCCGCGTTCGGCGGCGTCGTGGCGTTCAACCGTGAGGTGTCCGAGGCCTGCGCGCGCGCCATGGCCGAGGTCTTCACCGAGTGCATCGCGGCGCCCGGGTTCTCCGACGGGGCGCTGCGGCTGTTCTCGGAGAAGAAGAACCTCCGGTTGCTGGCCGTCGACGGAAAGCCGGATCCCGCGTACACGGGCCGGTGGATCTCGGGCGGCCTTCTGCTTCAGACGGCCGATGCCGCGGTGGAGGACCGTTCCGCCTGGCGCGTCGCGACGAAAGCCCAACCCACCGAGGAGCAGTGGCAGGATCTCGAGTTCGCCTGGCGTGCGTGCAAGCACGTGCGCTCGAACGCGATCGTGTTCGCGTCCGGTGGCGCGACGGTCGGGATCGGCGGCGGGCAGACGAGCCGCGTGGACGCGGTGGAGATCGCCGCGAAGAAGGCCGGCGACCGCGCGAAAGGCGCGGTGATGGCCTCAGACGCGTTCTTCCCCTTCCGCGACGGGCTCGACGCGGCTGCTGCTGCGGGCGTCGCGGCCGCGATCCAGCCGGGCGGCTCGGTGCGCGATGATGAGGTCGTCGCCGCGGCCGACGAGCACGGCATCGCCATGGTCTTCACGGGCGTGCGACACTTCCGTCACGGCTAGCCGAAAACGCTGGAGGACGACGATGACGGCGCGGATCCTTGACGGAAAGGCGATCGCCGCAGAGGTGCGGGCCGACGTCGCCGAGCACGTCGCGAAGCTCCTCGGCCCGCCGGGCCTCGCCGCGGTGCTCGTCGGCGACGACCCCGCGTCGCACGTCTACGTGGGGCAGAAGCGCAAGATGGCGGCCGAGGTCGGGATCGCCTCGATCGATGCGGACCTTCCCTCGTCCGTCTCGCAGGCCGAGTTGATCGACCGGGTTCGTGTTCTGAACGAGAACCCTATGGTGCACGGGATCCTGGTTCAGCTGCCGCTTCCCGACCACATCGATCCGATCGTCGTCCAGGAAGCGATCGATCCTCGTAAGGACGTGGATGGCCTGCACCCGGAGAACCAAGGGCTGCTGTCGCTCGGACGGCCGCGATTCATCCCGTGCACGCCCGCCGGCTGCGTCGAGATCCTCGAGCGATCGGGCATCGAGCTGGACGGCAAGCGGGTGGTCGTCATCGGGCGGTCGAACCTCGTCGGCCGGCCGCTGTCCATGCTGCTGGGCTTGAAGGCGCCGGGCCTCAACGCGACCGTCACGGTCTGTCATACGGGGACCCAGGACATCGGGGCTTACACCCGCGAGGCGGAAGTGATCTTCGTCGCCGCCGGCCGTCGCAACACGCTTACCGCCGGCATGGTGTCGCCGGGCGCCGTGGTCATCGACGTCGGAACGAACCGCAACGAGGAAGGGAAGCTGGTCGGCGACGTCGACTTCCCTGCGGTCTCCGAGATCGCCGGGGCGATCACCCCTGTGCCGGGCGGCGTCGGGCCGATGACCGTGGCGATGCTGCTGATGAACACCGTCCGCGCGGCCGAAGGATTGGTCTGACGAAAGCCTCGAGACGCGAAGAGGACCCGTCTCGAGACGGATCCTCTTCGCTTGACAGTTTCGGCGTGCTCAAGACGCCCGGCGGCTTCGTCTCCTCAAGGCGTGCCCCGACAACGTCATTCCCGTTCCAAGCCACAGGATCTGCGCCATGTCGGCGCCGGTGGCCGGCAACTTTTCGCCACCCACCGCGGGCGGCGTGATCTTCGGTCCCGGCAACACGACCGGCCCCGTACTACCCGAGGGAGGAGGTGGGGATGGCTCCGGCTTCATGCCGCACCACCCGTTGTTGTCGTCCTCGCGGTCGTCGTCGTTCCCGCAGCCGTTGTTCCCGTCCTTGTCGAGCGAGAAGCCGCCCGACTGGCCGGGCTTGTCCGGTCCGCCGTTCCCCGTGAAGTCGGGATCTGACGGGGCATACCCTTGGGGAGCGCCGACCGGTGCGGGCTCGTGTCCGTGGTCCTTCCATGATCCCGGCGTCCCCGGCCGGTTCATCCCTTTGGATGCGTTGGCCGGTGCCTTGGGATTGGCGTTGCCGCTTGGGCCCAACGCCTTGCCATTCCCATTCCCAGGCCCACTCTCCCATGTTCCGGTCTGCCCGTACGCGTTGCCCGGCGGATCTGAAGGTGGACCCTGGCCGGCGGATGCAGCGGCGGACGGGAGCACGAGGAGAAAGGCAACGACGAGCGCTGCGAAGACGATCCGCTTCCCCACTGAAGCTCCTCTGTTGTCAAGGTCCGACTTCGTCGGACCGGGTCTGTCTCTACCGACCCGCTCCGCTCCGCTGGGCGCGGAGTCTACCCACGACCGCTCACGGTGAATAAGGTGTGAAAATGTCCGACGAGCGATCGTTCCCCGACGGCTTCCTCTGGGGGTCGGCCGGCGCCGCGCACCAGACCGAGGGAGATAACACCAACTCCGACTGGTGGGCCCACGAGCACAAGCGCAAGACGAACGCGACCGAGAAGAGCCTCGGGGCGTGCGACTCCTACCACCGGTTCGCCGAGGACTGGAGGCTCGTCGCCGACTCGGGACAGAACGCGGTGCGACTGTCGATCGAGTGGGCTCGCATCGAGCCGAAGCCCGGCGAGTTCTCGAGCAAGGAGCTCGACCACTATCGCGACGTGATCGGAACCGCACGCGATCTCGGCCTGACGACCTCGGTCTCGCTGCACCATTTCACCAACCCGAACTGGTTCGCGAAGCGAGGCGGGTGGGACTCCGACGAGGCGGTCGAAATGTTCGAGCGTTACGCGCGGAGGGCCGCCGACGCGCTCGGCGACCTTCTGGAGATCGTGAACACCATCAACGAGCCGTCCGTCGTCGCGGTGGTGGGGCACCTGATGGGGTTCTTCCCGCCGCGCGTGAACGACGTACAGGCGACGCATCGGGTGACGGTCAACCTCCTCAAGGCCCACGCGGCCGCGGCCGAGGCGGTGCGTAGCTCGTGTGATGCCCTCATCGGGCTCCCGCTGTCGGTGCTCGATTTCTTCCCGACCGAGGACACGGCGCTGGGCTGGCGCGCCCGCGATTTCATGCACTGGTCGTGGGTCGGCGTGTGGCTGGAGGCGCTACGAACCGGCGCGGTGCGGGGGCTATCGGTCGCCGACGAGACCATCGCCGGCCTCGGTCGCAACGACGATTTCGTCGGCATCCAGTACTACTCGCGATTCGACGTCCATCCGGCGGCTCTCCAAGCCGCAGGGTCGGCTGCCGACGTTGTGCCCAACCCGATCGGGGCGCGGCCGCCCTTGCCGGGCGCCGGCGCCGACGAACGCCGCACGCAGATGGGGTGGCTCTGGCACCCCGCCGGGCTGGGGACCGTGATCGACGAGGTCGCCGAGGTGACCGGCCTTCCCGTGCAGATCACCGAGAACGGCATCGCGACCGCCGACGACGACGAGCGGATCGAGTTCGTGCGGCTGCACCTCGAGCAGGTCCACGATGCGATCGCTCGCGGCCGAGATGTGCGCGGCTACTTCTACTGGTCGACGCTCGACAACTTCGAGTGGAACGACGGTTACCGGCCGACGTTCGGGCTCATCGGGGTCGACCGCCGAACCATGGAACGGACTCCCAAGCCGAGCCTCGCGTGGTACGGAAACGTGGCGCGCACGAATCGGCTCGGCTGAGAACGGCCGAGACTAGTCGTAGTCGCCGGCTTCGATCCGCTTCAGGCGACGCTCTCGGATGAGATGCGAGGCCTCGATGAGCTGATGGAGGCGTTCCGGCTCGTGCAACGCGCCGGCCAGCACGCCGGTGAGGTCGCGTTGTGAGATCATGCCCACGACCTTCGAACCCTCGAGGATCGGGAGGTGGCGGATCCACTTCGAGGCCATGATGTTCGCCGCTTCCTTCAGCGTGGTCATCGGGCCGATCGTGACGATGTCGGTCGTCATGACGTCTTTGAGCGTCGTCTCCTTGGGGTCGAGCCCATGAGCGATGCTCTTAACGACGTCACGCTCCGTCACGATCCCCACCAATCGGTCGCCGTCCATGATGAGCATCGAGCTCGTCTGCGCGTGGCGCATCTTGTCGCAGGCCTGGGCGAGCGTGTCATCGGCGGAATCCGTCACCGCCGCTTTGGTCATGATCTCTGAGATCTTCATGGTCAGCCTCGCTGGTCGATCGGCACGTACGAACGGTGGGGAGGTCCTACGTACGCACTTTCCGGCCGGATGAGGCGGTTGTCGGCGTACTGCTCGCGGATGTGGGCGGTCCAGCCCGCGACCCGCGATGCGGCGAAGATCGGCGTGAAAAGGTCTACCGGGATCCCGAGCGAGTGGTAGACGCTTGCCGCGAAGAAATCGACGTTGGGATATAGGCCTTTCTCGTCCATCACGACCTTTTCCATCGTGCGGCTCATCTCGTACCACTTGGTGTCGCCCGCCATCTCTCCGGCGCGTTCGGACAACTTCCGGAGGTGGGTCGCGCGAGGATCCTCGGTCTTGTAGACGCGGTGGCCGAAGCCCATGATCCGCTCCTTCGCGGCGAGCTTGGCCTTGACGACCTCCTCGACCTTGTCGGGCGCGCCGATCTCGAGGAGCGTCTTCATCACGGCCTCGTTCGCGCCACCATGCAGCGGGCCTTTCAGCGTCGCGATCGCCGCGGTCGTGGCCGAGTGGATGTCGGCGAGCGTGCTCGCGGCGACGCGCGCGGCGAACGTCGAGGCGTTCATCGTGTGGTCGGCGTGGAGGACCAGGCACACGTCGAGGATGCGCGCTGCTTCCTCGTCCGGCTCCCGGCCCTGGAGCATCCACAAGAAGTTTCCGGCGTGGGAGAGCTTCGGATTGGGCTTGAGCGTCTCTTCCTTGTTGCGGAGCCGGTCGTACGACGCGATCACCGTGGTGAAGCGCGCTATGAGGCGCATCGCCTTGCGGTAGTTCGCCTCGGCCGACTGATCCCAGCCGTCGGGATCGTGGGCGCTCATCGCGCTGACCGTCGTGCGGAGCATGGACATCGGAGAGGTCTGCTGCACCATCGTCGGCATGAGGCCCTCGACGAAGGTGTCGAGTCCACGCTCGTTGGTGAGCTGCTCGGTCACCTCGTCCAGCTGAGACTTGTTCGGCAGCTCGAGTTTGTGGAGGAGGTAGACCGTCTCCTCGAAGGTCGCTTGCTCTGCGAGCTCGTGGATGTCGTATCCCACGTAGAACAGCCGCCCCAGCTTGCCGTCGATGTCGGAGACCGCGGTCTCGGCGGCGATGATGTCCTCGAGGCCCTTGCCCGGCATCGCGCTCCTTTCTGAGCACCCTGGTCGTTGCCATCTTGCCATACCACCGGAAGCGCGACCGATTCGCGGCTTTCTCCGCCGCCGGCGGGGGCCGGATCACGGGTTGTGCTTGCCGGGAGCCCCGGATAGCCCGCAAACTGCGCAGCGTAGTGATCCGCCCGACCGCGGGAGACGGGGTTGCCGCGGGGGCTACACTCGAATGGCACCCGAGCCGAAATAGCCTTCCGCGAGCGTTCATCAAGAGGAGCCGATATGACGCAGCAACAACAAGAGGACGTGCAGCTCGACGCCGATGTGATCATCATCGGGGGAGGGCCCGCGGGAGCCACCGTCGGGGCATACCTGGGCCGGGCGGGGTACCGGGCGCTCATCCTCGAGCGCGACATCCACCCCCGCGAGCACGTCGGTGAGTCGCTCGTGCCGGCGACCAACATCGTGACTCACGACCTCGGCTTCTGGGAGAAGATGGAGAGCTCCCAGTTCGTCAAGAAGCCGGGCGCCACCTGGACCGGCATCAAAGGACAGGTCGGCTCGGAGTTCGTCGTCACCTTCGCCGAGGCGCCGCAGGACATCCCTAACCCCGAATACACCTACCACGTCGACCGGGCCGTGTTCGACGCCATGTACCTGCGTCACGCCAACGAGCTCGGCGCCGAGGTGCTGCAAGGGGTGACCGTGCTCAAGGTTCTCTTCGAGGGAGACCGCGCCGTCGGCGTCCGCGTCCGTCTGCTCGGCCGGGAGATCGACCTGCGATCTCGCTTCGTCGTCGACGCGAGCGGCCGCCGCACGCTGCTCGGCCGCCAGCTCGGTCTCTGGCAGAAGGACAAGCAGTTCAACCAGTTCGCGATCTACTCGTGGTTCAAAGGCGTGAACCCTCCGACACCGGAAACCGCCGAGTACATCCATGTGCATTTCTTGCCGGTCAACCGCGGCTGGGTCTGGCACATCCCGATCTACGAAGGGATCACCAGCGTGGGCGCGGTGACGGAGAAGACCGACTTCCAGAAGTCGGGCAAGGATCACGAGACCTTCTTCACCGAGCTCCTCGATATGACGCCGAACACCCGCCACATCCTCAACGGCGCCGAGCGGGTGCGGCCCTTCTACATCGAAGCGGATTACTCCTACAAGATCGATCGGTTCTCTGGGCCCGGCTGGCTGCTCGTGGGAGACGCGGCGCGCTTCGTCGACCCGATCTTCTCCTCCGGCGTGTCGGTGGCGATGCGCTCCGGGCAGTTCGCGTTCAACGCGTTGAAGCGCGCGCTGGACGAGAACGCCGAAGAGGAGTCGTTCGGCGAGTACAACGAGATCGTCGATCGCGGGGTCCAGATCTGGTACGAGTGGATCACCCTCTACTACCGGCTCCAGTCGTTGTTCACGCGGCTGTCGAGCATGCCGGAGTACAAGCGCGACATCCAGCAGCTGCTCCAAGGTGAGGTGTTCGACAAGAGCGCCGTCGCCGTGCTCGACCGGATGAAGCACGTCATAAAAGCGGTCGAGGAGAACGAAGGGCACATCCTGCGTTCGCACTTGGCGGAAGACATCGAGGTCCACGAGGCGCAGGTTTGAAACAAGATCTTCGCGCGCGCACCCTCGCCGACCGGGACGCGATCGATCCGGTGCGCCGCCTCGAGCTCGCCAAAGCGATCGTCGGGCACCTCTACGACCTCGACCGCTTCCGCGACGCAGGAGCCGTCGCCCTGTACTGGGCGGCCGGATCAGAGGTCTCGACGTCGGGGATCATCGCGCGTCTCTCGGAGCAGGAGGAGCGGCGGATATTCCTGCCCTTCGTCCTGAACGGGGAGCTGGAGCTCACCGAGTGGCGGCCCCAGGACCCGGTCGTCACGGCAGAATACGGCGGCATGCATCCCCGCTACCGGCGTGCGGTGAAGCTCGACGAGGTTGACGTGCTGGTCGTTCCGGGGCTGGCGTTCGACCGGCGCGGCCATCGATTGGGTTCCGGCACCGGGCACTACGACCGGCTGCTGTCTCGCCTGGATCCGCGAACGATCAGGATCGGGCTCGGCTACCAGTCCCAGGTCGTCGACGAGGTGCCCCACGGGTCCGGCGATGAGGACGTGCATTTCGTCGCAACCGAGGAGGGTCTGATCACGTGCGCGCCGGTCCCAAGCGGGTCGGATCAACGTTAGACGGTAGAATCCCGCGGTCCGGCGGCGAGGAAGGGGAGTTGCGTGGTCGATACCGAGCCCATGCGGGGCTTCATCCGGCAGAGGATCCTCTTCGACGACACCGCGGAGTTGAGCGACGACCAAGAGATCTTCCCCGGCATCGTCGACTCGCTCGGCGTCCTCGATCTCGCGGAATTCGTTGAGAAGACCTACAGCGTCAAGATCGGCGACGACGAGCTGCTCGTCGACAACTTCCACTCTCTCGCCGCGATCGCTGCTCTGGTCGAGCGCAAGCTAGGGTGAATCCCCGCCGCCGCCGCATCGAAGCGCGGGTGCGGCTCACACGGCTCGCGCTCGGCGCGTGGGCCGCGCAGGTCCTGTTCGTGGCCAACGATCTCGGCGTGTTCGACCTGCTCGATCGTGAGGGACCCGCAACCGGGTCCGAGATCGCCACGCGGCTGGGTACAGACGCCGACGCGACGTCCCGCCTGCTCGGTGCGCTGGTCGCCGCGGGGTTGTTGGAGCACGAGGGGGACCGGTTCGCCAACAGCGACACCACGCGCGAGCTGCTCGTTTCAGGCAAACCGGAGACGATCAGCACCTGGGTTTCCCTCATGGGCCGCTGGACTGAGAACTTCGCGAACCTCGGCGAGTCCGTACGAACCGGCAAGCCCGCGGGGACCCCTGAGGGCCACACCCTCGAGGAGCTGCGCTCGTACATGCACGCGATGCACGAGTTCGCCGTGGGCCCGGGACGGGAGTTCGCCCGGCATCTGAACCTGGAAGGTCGCCGGCGGCTGCTGGACGTCGGCGGGGGCCCCGGCTCGTATTCGATCCTGCTGGCTGAGGCGAACCCGGAGCTGAGCTGCACGGTGTTCGACCTGCCGGACGTGGTCCGGGTGGCCGCGGAGATGATCGAGCAGCACGGAGCGGCCGCGCGGGTCTCCACGCACGCCGGCGACTACAACGCCGACCCGATCCCTCCCGGCTACGACGTCGTTTTGATCTCGAACACGTTGCACCAGGAAGACGAGGAGGCCGTGCGGGGATTGCTGTCGAAGGTGTTCGATGCGATCGAGCCCGGCGGGATCTGCGTGATCCATGGCCTGCCGCTCAACGAGACCAAAGACGGGCCGCTCTGGCCGGCGCTGCTCAACGTCCAGCTCCGTCTCGTGTCGCAAGGCGGGCGCGCGTACACGGTCGAAGAGTATCGCGAGCAGCTCCTCGCGGCCGGTTTCGTGGAGCCCTTCGCCCACGCGATGTCGACGTTCAACGCGAACTCGTACGTCGTCGCCCGGCGGCCCTAAGGCACGTCAGACGGTGTCGGCGGTCCCTTCGGCTTCGCGCTCGCTCATCCCCGGCCGCACGAAGAGCCATTCGCCGCGCGCAGCGTCGTAGCGCCTGATCACGCGCGCCGGATCGCCGTGGACGACCGAGCGCTCGGGCATGTCGTCGCTCACGACCGATCCGGGCCCCACGTGCACGTAGTCGGCCAGCGTCACGCCGGGACGGATCGTGGAGCGGAACGCGATGTGACAACCGGCCCCGATATGCACGGGACGCGAAGGCGCGAGCCCCTGCTCCTGGATCGAGCGGTCGGGATCGTCGTACAGGTAGTGCGTGTCGGAGATATAGCAGTTGTCTCCGATCATGGTGTCCCGTTCGATGACCACCTCGCCCACGCTCACGATCTTGACGAACCGGTTGATGAGCACGTCGTCGCCCAAGATCAGGCGGGGTGGCGGCCGGCCGGGCTCCCGGCGCGCGATCAGCCAGATGTGCTCGAGGATCTTCACGCGCTTGCCGATCGTGATGAACTCCGCTCCTTCGATGCGCCCCGGCGCCGCGATGAGCGCGTCCTGACCGTACGCGGCGAACGCCCGGGGCGGCGGCGGCATGAACGCCGGGACGGCGGAGTAGATGATCCGTTGCATCTTTCGCCGCGTGAGGAACCGGCCGAGCTTGCTTCCGGGATCGCGCATGCCGCTCACGAAACCTGGCGTGCCGGGCCGAGCTCGAGCGTCTCGCGCACGGTCGCCGGGTTCCCAGCAACGATCGCGCCGGGCGGGACGGACTTCGATACAACCGCCCAGTCGGCGACGTAAGCGTTCCTCCCTATGCGAACCCCGGGAAGGATGATGGCGCCGATCGCGACGCACGCGCCGGCTTCGATCACCACCGGCCGCGGCCGCGACATCGGCTGCTGCTGAGCCAGCAACGTCACGTCCTCGTAACCGTGGTAGGCGTCGCAAACGAGGACCTTGTCGGAGATCATCGCGCCTTCGCCGATCTCGATTCTGCCCACGCAAGCGAAGTGGCTGAAGCGTCCGATCCGCACGCCGTCGCCGATCGTCATCGTCGGAACGATGTCGGCGTGAGCCTGTACGACTGAGAGCCAGGTTCCCTCGTGGATCGTGACTCCACGCCCGATGAAGATGCGGTCGGGGCGGGTGATTCGTGTGGGCGGGACGACGAAAGAGCCCTTCCCGAACGCGCCGAAGTCGACGGGGAGCGGAGGCGTGAGCGCCCGCCGCATCGTGCGATCCATCCACCGCGCCGCCCGCCAGTCGCGGAAACGGTCGGCGAGGGTGCCCGGGTAGCGATGATGAGGTTCCGTGAGGGTCTGGGTCACGACCGCGGATTATAGAGGCGAGCCGATGGGCGGCCGGAAGCTTGGGCCCGCCCTACCGGCCCAGCTCCCGCTGGAGCGCTGGGTTGTCGATCTCCGCGGCCAGCGCGCGGGCCACCTCCAGCGACCCCTCCTCGCCCAGCCGCGAGCGGTGGAGGTGTGCTCGCGCGAGAAGCTCGCGCATCCCGAGACGTGCCGCGCGCTCTTCCAGATCCGCGATCCACGCGGACGCGTCGGGCAGGCGGCGCTTGACCGCGATCTCGCAGAGCGCGTCCAGCGCCCAGGCGCGGATCCATGGATACGCCCCGGGCCACCGCGTTCGCCGTGTGATCGCGAACTCGAGCCAGCGAACTGCCGTCTCGACGTCGCCCTTCGCGTCGGCGACGAGTCCCAGCCCCCGACCGGCGATGCTTTCCCAACATTCGCTGCCGTAATGCTGTGATGCGAGGGCATACGCGTGCTCGAACCCGTCCGCAGCGTCGGCGAGCTCCCCTCGGCGGAAGAACACGTCCGCCAACAGAGACTCCGAATGCGGAAGCAGTCCGATCCAATGGGATCGGGCCAGGGAAGCCGAGCGTCGCAGGACCACCTCCGCCGGGTCGAGTTCCTCACGAAGCAGGTGAGCTCTGCCGAGGAGTAACAGCGCGAACGCTGCGCCGTGGGGATCACGATCGGGATCGTTCAGCGAAACCGACTCCTCGAGCGCAGCGATGCCCGGACCGTACGTGCCGACTTCGAAGAGCGCACCGCCGCGCACGAACTCGATCCTTGCCAGCTCGGCCCGGTCATCCCCTACGAGCTCTCGAGCCGTGCGGAGCCAAGCGTGCGCGCGGTCGTAGTGCCCCCGCCAGAACTCGGTGAACGCGAACCACCTGTGCCCCCGTGCGGACAGCCGGGGTGCGCCGAGCCGATCGGCGAGGGCGATCGCCTCCTGCAGCGCGGCGGCCGCCTCCTCGCCCCCGCCGTGATTGAGGGTGATCCAGGCCATCGCGAAGCCGTGCAGCGAGCGCAGCAGCAGCTCGGGATGCCCGAGTTCGCGGGCGTCCAGGAGTGCTTGACGAACCGCGTCGAGGCCGGCGCCTTGAGCGGCGAACACCGCAGCCAGGCCGGTCTCGAGGGTGGCTTGAACGCGGATCGGTTCCGGGGCCTTCCGGCCGAGCGGTGGCAAGGAATCGCACGCACTCATCAGATCTTGACCGGGCTCGACCCCGAGCTCACCCCGGATCAGATCGACCGCGCGCTGAAGCTGCTTCCGGGCGGCCGACCCCTCGCCGGCCGCCGCCAGGCAACGGACCAGAAGTTCGTGAGCCCCTTCGTCGAGCGGATCCATCGCGACCAATTTCGACGCGAGGCGCGCCGCCTCGTCGGCTTCGCCGCGACCGAGTCGTGCGAGCACCGCCTCGCGGATCGCCCAGTGGGCGTCCTTGGCGGTTCGCTGCCGTTCGGCTGCGAGCCACGCTTCGAACCCGGCGCCGGCACCAACCGATATTCCCTCGAGCAGCTCGTTCCCGAGCGCGGCGACGGTCAGTGCTTGTTGCCACGACCCGGCCCGCAGGACGAGTACGTCAACGGAGACATCCGGCGGAAGGGCGACGTCGAGGGGATCACCGCGGAGCGCTCCCGGATCGCCGATGAGCTTCCTCAATGCGTTCAGATTCCAGCGCAAGGTTGCGAGCGGATCGTCGGCTTCCGAGAACAGGAGCGAAGCGACCCGCACGCGGCTTACCGGCGTGGGGTTGAGGAGGAGGTAAGCCAGCACAGCCCATGACTTGTTTCCACGGGGAGGAGGCACCGGAACGCCATCACGAAGCACGGCCGGACTGCCCAGAAGCCGGATCTCGAGCGACATCGAGCCAATCATCGACGGGTCCACGGGCCGTGACAAGGGGTGAAGCCGTCGGTCAAACGAGTCGTCAAACGCCTGTTTGCACCCACGGGTCTTCGCAAACGCTTCATCAAACGCCGCGCCGCGAGGATCGGTTGAGCGCTCGGGGCGAGCGCTGGAGGAAAGGGAAGTGAAGGGAGGTGGGGGACATGCAGAGCACGACCTATCGGAGGCTGATGGTGACGGCGGTTCTCGCCGCGATCATTGTGATTGCCCTCCTGGTGTCGGGCAGTTTCGGTGCGGCGGACACGTCGCAGTTCCTGGATGAGTTGGGGTCCTACGTCGGCCCCTACGCGGGTTAGCGAAGAGCCAACGTGCCGACATCAAAACGGTCGAGCAATCGGTCGGCCAGATCGAGGAGGGGTAGGGATGAAGAACTTCGGGGAACGTTCGCGGAGGATATCCGTTGCGACGCTGCTGATGATGCTGGTAATCACGGTCGTCGGACAGACCGGTACGGCGGGTGCAGCAGGGCAGGCCGATCTCGCCACGGTGCGAGCTGCCACGGCGCAGTTCCACGACGTGGGGAACGCGCCGGATGCAGGCTACTTTCCGCTGCTGCCATGCTTCGAGAGTCCGGAAGGAGGCATGGGGCAGCACCTCGTGAACGTCGAGCTGCTCGACACGCACCTGGATCCGCTGCGTCCGGAAGCGCTGGTCTACGAGGTCCGGAAGAGCGGGCTGAAGTTCGGAGCGGTCGAGTACATCGTGCCGAAGGCCGCATGGACGCAGGAGCAGCCGCCGTCGCTGTTGGGCGAGACGTTCCGCAGTAACGACGAGTTGGGGCTGTGGGTGCTGCACGCGTGGATCTGGCAGCCGAACCCGGACGGGATGTTCGAGAACTTCAACCCCAACATCGGGGCGTGCCCGAACGCCTGAGTCACGGCGACGGTCGGGGGGGGGGGGGG
>JBBDRM010000012.1:0-45061 GCA_040905475.1 Actinomycetota bacterium | reverse complement strand
GGCCCCCCCGCCACTTTGTTCCCCTCTGTGACCGCACCGATAATGGGTCTCCCTCACGCAAGGAGAACCCATGACCTATCGAGTGACCTTTATCCCCGGCGACGGGGTCGGCCCCGAGCTGTCCGAAGCCACCCGCCGCGTCCTTGAAGCGACCGGCGTCGCGTTCGACTGGGACGTCCAGGACGCCGGCGTCGACGTGATGGACAAGTACGGGACCCCATTGCCCGACCACGTCCTCGAGTCGATCCGCGCCACCAAGGTCGCGATCAAGGGCCCCATTACCACCCCCGTCGGCACGGGCTTCCGCAGTGTCAACGTCGCTCTTCGGAAGGAACTCGACCTCTACTGCTGTCTGCGGCCCTGCAAGTCCTACGAGGGCATCCCCGGCGCCGTCCCCGGCGTCGACATCGTGATCTGCCGCGAGAACCACGAGGACCTCTACGCCGGCATCGAGTTCGAGCAGGGAACCGCCGACGCCAAGAAGGTCATCGACTTCCTCAACGGGATCCAACCCAAACAGATCCGGGAGGACTCCGGGATCTCGATCAAGCCGATCTCGATCTTCGGCACGACGCGAATCGCCAAGTTTGCGATGGAGTACGCGCGCAAGTACAAGCGCGCCAAGGTCACAGCCGTCCACAAGTCCAACATAATGAAGTTCTCCGACGGGCTCTTCCTCCACACCTGCGAGGCGGTCGCCAAGGACTACCCAGATATCGAGTTCGAGGAACGCATCGTGGACAACCTGTCGATGCAGCTCGTGAAGCGGCCGCAGGAGTACGACGTGCTCGTGCTCCCGAACCTGTACGGCGACATCATCTCGGACCTGTGCGCCGGGCTCATCGGCGGGCTCGGGATCGCGCCTGGGGCGAACCTCGGCGACGAGGTCGCGGTGTTCGAAGCGACGCACGGCAGCGCCCCGAAGTACAAGGGTCAGAACAAGGTCAACCCGATGGCGATGATGTTCTCCGGCGTATTGATGCTCCGTCACCTCGCCGAGGACGCAGCGGCCGACGCGCTGGAAGGCGCGCTCGCGGCGGTCATCAAGGAGGGGAAGAGCGTCACCTACGACCTGAAGGAGCGCCGCGACGACCCCACGGCGGTCGGCACCAGCCAGGTCGCCGACGCGGTCATCGACAGGCTGAACGCGTAGCGACGGAACGGTGGCGCGGGGTCGCGAAGTCTGGCCCAAAACCCGACTCGAAACACCACGTTCGGGTCAAGGTTCTGGTCGCGCACGTCGTGCGAGGAGCGCGCGCACGTCGGCGGCGACGCGCCGTGGTCGCTTCGTCGCATCGTCCCACGTCACCCGGTAGACGACCCATCCCAGACTCGTGAGGGCGTTCGAGCGAAAGAGATCGCGACTCCAGTCGGCCTTCGCCGAGTGGAATCGACGGCCGTCGGCCTCGACGGCGACGCGTACCGCGGGATACGCGAAATCCACCCGGGCGACGAACCGGCCGTCTTCCGTGCGAACCTCGTACTGGCGAACCGGTCGCAGGCCTTCGTCGACGAGCAGTCGCCACACGATCGTCTCGAGCGTGCTCTCTGTGGCCGATGAGGGCAGGTCGCCGAGGAGCTCGCGCAGGATCCCGCGGCCGATGACCGTGACGGCGGATCGCTCGAGTGCGTCCTCGAGCTGGCCGCGGGTCGTGAGACGCCGGCGCAACGCCGACTCGATCGCGAGCTCCACCACTGAGGGTCTGACGACCCCGCAGAGGTCCAGAACTGTCTTGGGGACGGACGTCACACGGAACGCACCTCGGATCGTGATGTCGCCGGGCCGCCAAGCCCGGGCCCGATGCACGACGAGCCCCGGGTCGGAGGCTCGTCGCCGTCCCGAGGTCGTCAGCTCGACCGGCGCGGACTCAAGCCCATCGAGGCCCCACACGATGGACGCGGCCCTGTGCGAGGCTGCCGCTCCGGTCCCAAGCCAAAGCATGCTCGCGAAAAGCTTCTGTCTCCAGATCTCGGTAGGATCTCGCGGCAGGCACAGGCCATACACGCCTGGGCGGAGCCTCCTCCAGCGCTCGGCTCGGACGAGGCGCCGTACCGTTTCGAGAGAGACGCCGGCCGCGATAGCCTGAGCTCGGGCGATCGTCCCGTGCTGTGTCGCGGCGAGCGTGGCGCAGGCGGCGAGGCTCGTCGGGACGTGACCTGGCATCGGAACCATCGGGCGGCCGACTGTATGACGGGGCCGGCAACGTGGCACGGGATGGTGACCTGATGGACCCGATCGCGGCCGCCCCGAAGTTTGGCCCGAAGACGTGCGTTCCGGACGCGTTTTAGGTCACACTTGCCGAACGCATCGAAGCAGAACGGCGCGAAACCGACGTGAGAGGGCGAGAGGCACTCGTGGCGAAGACGTCTGGCATCCTCGGCGTCGACCACGTCGCCGTCTTCACCGCGCGTATCGAGCGGGCGGAGAGCCACTACGGCGATCTGTTCGGCGCGACCGTGCTGTTCCGCGCGACGACCCATCATGGGACGTGGGTTGCGATCGACGCCGACGCAACCTGGGACCAGATCCGCCGGCGCGGGCTGCGGGTCGAGGCGTCGTTCCTCCGCGCCGGCGTGGTGACGATCATCGCGGCCGACGAACCCTCGCCGGGGAAGGGCGGCCCGCTGAATCACGTCGGCCTCGGCACCGGCGACGCCGAGTTCAAGCGCATCCGCGACCGGGTGCGTGCGCTCGGATTACGCGAGCACGAGGGCGATTCAGACACGTTCAAGTTCCGCGACGAGCTCGGGGTCCTGTGGGAGGTCTCCCGCGGGATGGAGGCGGCGCACCGGCCGCCGAAGCGCCTGGACCTCGGAACCGGCCGGGTGACCTGACCGAACCGTACTTCTGCACACTCCGTGGCTTCACGGATATGTACTCGCTCGGCGCATCTCGACGGACCGCCAAGGGACTGGGATAGGGCGATCATCACGTCGACCTGTTCTACCTAGGGCACGTAGCGATTCCTCCGGCCCGGGTACGAGGCCAACCGCGTCGCAGCGTGGATCCCGGCGCTCGGCGGCGTCCAGGATCAGCCGGAGCGAGGCATCACCGTCGCCGACCTCGGAGCGAGCCACGGCGTCCTCCATCGTCTTGAGGGACTCCACGCGCGGTCAATACGATGGGCGCTCGCGCCTATGGAAGGGACGTCATGAAGATCACCGTCGTCGGAGCAGGTAAGTACGGTTCCACCACCGTCCAGCGCATCGCCGAGAAGGGGATCTGCGACGAGGTCGTGATGACCGACATCGTCGAAAGCCTGCCACAGGGGCTCGCGCTCGACATGATGCAGTCCCGTCCGATCGAAGCGTTCGAGACCCGCGTGACCGGGACCAACACCTATGACGAGACGGCCGGGTCGAGCATCTGCGTGGTGACGGCCGGGCTTCCGCGCAAGCCGGGCATGAGCCGCATGGACCTGCTCGAAGTCAACGCGAAGATCATCCGAAGCGTGGCGGAGCAGTTCTGTCCCAGCTCTCCCGACGCGGTCGTGATCGTGGTCACGAACCCGCTCGACGAGATGACCTACCTCTTCCGCGAGGTGTCGGGCTTCCCGGCCGAACGCGTGCTCGGACAAGCGGGCATGCTCGACACCGCGCGCTTCAAGCACTTCGTCGCGGAGGAGCTCGGCGTCTCTCCTCTGGACGTCGAAGCGATCACGCTCGGCTCGCACGGAGAGACGATGGTGCCGGTGCCGAGCCGGGTGACGGTCAAGGGGAAGCCGCTCACGGAGCTGGCCGACGCCGGCACGATCGAGCGCGTCGTGCAGCGGACCCGCGACGGCGGCGCCGAGATCGTCGCACTGCTCAAGACCGGCAGCGCGTACTACGCGCCGTCGTCGGCGGCCGTCGCGATGGTCGCTGCGGTCGCCCAGGACTCGGGGGCGATCATGCCTGCCTGCGCCTGGCTCACCGGTCAGTACGGCGTCGAAGGCGTCTACCTCGGCGTGCCGGCCAAGCTCGGCGCCGGGGGTGTGCAGGAGGTCGTGGAACTGCCCCTGGCCGACGACGAGGTCGCCGCGCTCCGGGAGGCAGCCGAGGCCGTGCGGACGAAGTGCGCCGACGTCGCCAAACTGGCTGGGTAGTTGTAGCTCCCGCGCGAGCGCTGGATCCCATCCTGCGCCCGCACGGCTAGACTGACCGGGTGGTCCGCGAGCTACACGTCGACGAGATCGCCGGCGCACTAGCGAAGCTCTGTATCGACATCTGCTACCGCATGTCGCCCGACATGAAGGCAGCGGTGAAGCGCGCCCGAGAACTCGAGGAATCGCCGATCGGACGCGAGATACTCGATCAGTTGATCGCCAACACGGAGATCGCCGCGGAGGGCGAAGTACCGTACTGTCAGGACACCGGAACGACCGTGGTGTTCGTCGAGGTCGGGCAGGACGTGCATCTGGTCGGCGGAGCGCTGGAGGCGGCGATCAACGAGGGCGTCGCCCGTGGTTACACGGAAGGCTTTCTCCGCGGCTCGATCGTGGCCGATCCATTGTTCGAGCGAAAGAACTCCGGCGACAACACCCCGGCGGTCGTCCACACCCGTGTCGTGCCCGGCGATCGCGTTCGGATCACCGTGGACGCGAAGGGCGCCGGAAGCGAGAACATGAGCCGCCTCGCGATGCTCAAGCCGTCCGACGGCATCGAAGGTGTCCGGGCATTCGTTCTCGATACCGTCGAGCGCTCGGGCCCCAACGCATGTCCGCCCGGCATCGTCGGCGTCGGCGTCGGCGGCAACTTCGAGGGCGTCGCGCACTTGGCGAAGCGCGCGCTGACGAGACGTGTCGGGGACCCGAACCCCGATCCCCGCTGGGCCGCGTTCGAGCGGGAGCTACTGGACGGCGCGAACGCTCTCGGCCTAGGCCCCGAGGCGCTCGGCGGCACGCAGACCGTCCTCGCCGTGCACGTCGAGTCGGCGCCGACCCACATCGCCTCGCTCCCCGTCGCCGTCAACATGGAGTGCCACGCGCACCGCGCCGGGCACGTGGAGGTCTAGCGTGCCGGTCTCGGAGCTGCCCGGCGGACTGAAGCGCGTCGAGGCGCCCCTCTCCGACGACGACGTCCGGGCGCTGCGTGCCGGCGACCGTGTGCGCATCTTCGGCCGCGTCTACGGCGCGCGGGACGCGGCACACAAACGCCTGATCGAGATGCTCGACCGCGGCGATCAGCTCCCCGTCGATCTCGCCGGTCAGATCGTCTACTACGTCGGCCCGACTCCGGCGCGACCGGGCGCCGTGATCGGCGCGGCCGGGCCGACGACCGCAGGGAGGATGGATCGCTACACGCCTCCGCTGCTCGAGCTCGGACTCAAGGCGGCCGTCGGAAAGGGCGGCCGCGGCGAGGCGCTGCGCCCCGAGTTCCAGAAGCACACCGCCTGTTACCTCGCTGCGCTCGGCGGCGCCGGCGCGCTCGCGAGCCGCACGGTCAAGCAGGCGCGCGTCGCCGCGTTCGATGAGCTCGGGCCCGAGGCCATCTTCGAGCTGGAGCTCGAGGATTTCCCCGCCTGGGTCGTGAACGATTGCTATGGTGCCGACCATTACGCGACGGTCGCAGAACCGTGGCGGAAGTCGTCCTCGCCGGGCACCTCGCAAGCCTCGAGCGAGCTGGGAGGAGGGTAGGAGCGGTGAAGCGCATCCTGTCGGGCATCCAGCCGTCGGGCGAGGTGCACCTCGGGAACTACATCGGCGCGCTCCAACATTGGGCTGCGCAGCAGGACGAGAAAGACTGCTTCTACTGCATCGTCGACCTCCACGCGATAACCGTGCCGCAAGATCCGAAGACGCTGCGAGAGGCGACGCTCGACCTCGCGGCGACGTTGATCGCGAGCGGCATCGATCCCGAGCGGGCGACGCTCTTCGTTCAGTCGCACGTGCCGGAGCATCCGCGGCTCGGTTGGGTGCTCGAGTGCGTCGCTACCTTCGGCGAGCTCAAACGCATGACGCAGTTCAAAGACAAGGCCGCGAAGCAGAAGGAAGGCAACGTCAGCGTGGGGTACTTCACCTACCCCGTCCTTCAGGCTGCCGACATCCTGATCTACCAGGCGGACGAGGTCCCGGTTGGGGAGGACCAGCGCCAGCACATCGAGCTGACCCGCGACATCGCCCAGCGCTTCAACGCGAGGTTCGGCGAGACGTTCGTCGTGCCGCAGCCGACGATCCCGAAGGTCGGCGCCAAGATCCTCGATCTCCAGAACCCGGCCGCGAAGATGTCGAAGTCGGCGGATTCGCCGCGGGGGACGGTCAAGTTGAGCGACACGCCCGATGAGATCCGCAAGAAGATCAAGACCGCCGTCACCGACTCGGGCCGCGACGTCGTCGCGAGCCCCGACCGCCCGGCGATCACCAACCTGCTCACGATCTACTCGGTCGCGTCCGGAAGGACGATCGCCGAGCTCGAGCAGGAACTCGCGGGGAAGGGGTACGCGGAGCTCAAGGGCGGGCTCGCCGACGCGTTGATCGCGTTCCTCGACCCGATCCAGAAGCGTTACACGGATCTCCAGAACGACCCCGCGGAGCTCGCCCGCCTGCTCGAGATCGGCGCCGAGAAGGCGCACGTCGTCGCCTCGAAGACGTTGGCGACGGCGTACGACCGGGTCGGGTTCCTTCCGCGGAGCGACGGGCGGTAACGAACGCTCAGATCTTTCGGAACAGGATCTGCTGCTTCACTTCCTGGATCGCGCGTGTCACGTGGATCCCGCGCGGGCATGCGTCGGTGCAGTTGAACGTCGTCCGGCAGCGGAAGGCGCCTTCCTTCTCCGCGAGGATGCGCAGCCGATCCTCGGCGCCGTGGTCTCGAGAGTCGAACACGAACCGGTGCGCGTTGACGATGGCCGCCGGCCCGAAGTACTCATCGTTCGACCAGTACACGGGGCAGGACGTCGTACACGCTGCGCACAGGATGCATTTGGTCGTGTCGTCGTACCGCTCGCGCTCCTCGGGCGACTGGAGCCGCTCGCGCTCGGGAGCTGGATCGTCGTTGATCAGGTAAGGGAGCATCGAACGGTACGAGTCGAAGAACGGCTCCATGTCGACGATGAGATCCTTCTCGACCTTCATCCCGCGGATCGGCTCTACGGTGATGGGTTGTTTCAGGTCCTTGATCAGCACCTTGCACGCGAGCATGTTCTTCCCGTTGATGAGCATCGCGTCCGACCCGCAGATGCCGTGCGCGCAGGAACGGCGGAAGCTCAGCGTCCCGTCCACGTACCACTTCACGTGATGGAGGGCATCGAGCACGCGGTCCATCGGCTCGTACGGGACGGTGTAGGACTCCCAGTGGGAATCGTCGTCCGCATCCGGGTTGAACCGAAGGACCTTGAGGACGAGCGCGCCCTCCTTGCGCTTGCGCGCCACGGTTAGGCCGCCACCTCCGGGCACCACACTCGCGTCACGCCGTCGAGCAGACTCCAGAGGGCGTCCAGGCCTTCGGAGGCGGCCTGCACCGCGGCGGCCCGCCGGTCTGCCGGAGCCGTACGCTCGAGCAGGTCCCGCGCCATGTCCGCGTGCCATTCGTCGACCTCGAGGTGGACGGTGAAGAAGCGGAGCGTCGCCTGGTCGTCGATGCTGTAGTGGCGCTTCAGGCCGTCGATCTTCGACTCGGCAACCGCCGGCACCATCGACTCGTACGCGTAGAGCGAGGCGAGGCCGGCCGCGACACCGGATGTGGCGACGCGACGGAACGTCTCGTCGCAGGCGGCCGTCTCGGGAAGCGGCGCCGCGGCGCGGACGTCCTCGCGCCGGCACCCGATCCCTTCGGCGAACCGGAGCCACAGCTCGGGGTGGTTCTCGGAGCCGCGCTCCTCGTCGATCAGGTTCTCGAGCAGGTACTGCCGCGTCTCGAGGTCCGGCGTCTCGGAATGCACCGCCGACAGGTACGTCGGGAAGGAGAGCACGTGGCGGTAGTACTGGCCGGCGTAGCCGCGGAGCGCTTCCATCGAGAGCGTGCCGTTGGTCCACGCCGTGTAGAACGGGTGCTTCAACAGATGCTTGCGCTCGACGAGGGCGTCGATCTCACGTGTCCAACCCATCTTCCCCTCCTAGTACTTCCGCTCGACCGGCTCGTACCGGGTGATCGTAACCGGCTTGTACGAGAGCTTGATGGTGCCGTTGGTCTTCCAGGCGAGCGAGTGTTTCAGCCAGTTGACGTCGTCGCGCGCCGGGTAGTCCTCTCGCGAGTGTCCTCCCCTGCTCTCCGTGCGCGCACGCGCGGCGTGAACGAGGGTCTGCGCCAGATCCAGCAGGAAGCCGAGCTCGACGGTCTCCATGAGGTCGGTGTTGTAGGAGCGGCCCTTGTCGTGCACTCCGACGCCGAGCTCGAAGCGCTCCTGGAAGCGCGCCAACAGATCTTCCTGCTCGCGCAGGCCCGTCTCGGTCCGGTAGACGCCGGCGTTTTCGTCCATCGACCGCTGCAGCTCGTCGCGGAGCCCGCCGGCCGACTCGAGCCGGGTCCGCTCGAGCAGCTCGTTCAGCATCCGCTTCACGTCCCGCTCGGGCTCGTCGCCCAGCGGCGCGTGGTCGAGCCGCTGCGCCTCCTCGGCCATCGCCACGCCGCCGCGCCGCCCGAACACGTTGATGTCGAGCAGGGAGTTGGTGCCCAAGCGGTTGGCGCCGTGCACCGAGACGCAGGCGCATTCACCGGCGGCGTAGAGGCCGGGCACCGGCGTGTTGGCTTCGTCGGCGATCACCTGGGCGTCGATCGTGGTCGGGATGCCGCCCATGGCGTAGTGGGCCGTCGGCTGGATCGGCACGCCTTCCTTCAGCGGCTCGACGCCGAGGTAGATCCGCGCGAACTCGGTGATGTCGGGGAGCTTCTCCTCGACCACCTTGGGGTCGAGGTGATCGACGTGAAGGAGCACGTAGTCCTTCTTCGGCCCCAGCCCCCGGCCCTCGCGGATCTCGACGAATATCGCACGTGAGACCATGTCGCGCGGCGCGAGGTCCTTGATGGTCGGGGCGTAGCGCTCCATGAACCGCTCGCCCTCCGAGTTGCGAAGGATCCCGCCTTCACCCCGCGCCGCCTCGGACAGCAGGATGCCGATCCCGTAGACACCGGTGGGGTGGAACTGGAAGAACTCCATGTCCTCGAGCGGGAAGCCGCGCCGGAGCACGACCGCAGGGCCGTCGCCGGTGAGTGCGTGCGCGTTCGACGTGACCCGGAACATGCGCCCGTAGCCGCCGGTCGCGAACAGCACGGTCTTGGCGCGGAACACGTGCAGCTCGCCCGTCGAGAGCTCGTAGGCCACCAGGCCTGCCACGCGGTCGTCCGCCATGAGGAGGTCGAGGACGTAGAACTCGTTGAAGAACTGGACGTCGTGCTTGATGCACTGCTGGTAAAGCGTTTGGAGGATCATGTGGCCGGTGCGATCGGCCGCGTACGCGGCTCGGCGCACCGGGCCTTCACCGTGATTGCGGGTGTGGCCCCCGAACCGCCGCTGGTCGATCTTCCCGTCCGGTGTGCGGTTGAACGGCAACCCCCACCGCTCCAGATCGAGAACAGCGTCGATCGCCTCCTTGGCCATGATCTCGGCGGCGTCCTGATCGACGAGGAAGTCGCCGCCCTTGACGGTGTCGTAGACGTGCCACTCCCAGGAATCCTCTTCGACGTTCGCGAGCGCCGCGCACATGCCGCCCTGCGCCGCGCCGGTGTGCGAGCGCGTCGGATACAGCTTCGAGATGACGGCGGTGCGGACGTCCCGCGACGCCTCCAAGGCTGCCCGCATCCCGGCGCCCCCGGCGCCGACGATCACCGCGTCGTAGGTGTGGAACGTCGTCATCCGCCGAGCACCGCCGAGCGGCCCTTGGCCGGATCGAAGGTGAGGATCACGAGCGTCCCGAGCAGGATCAGGATGAACGTGACCATGTAGAGAGCGCTCTTCAGCGCCGCGCGCGGGCCGGGGCGGCGCACGTAGTCCTCGATGACGACCTTCATGCCGTTCGCCCCGTGCAGCATGCCGAGGAACAGCATCGTCCAGTCCCAGGTCTGCCAGAACGGGCTCGACCACCGGCCCGACACGAACGCGAAGTCCACGCGATCCACGCCCTCGCCCAGGATGTGCACGATGGTGAAGTGGCCGAGCACCAGGACGACCAGGATCATCCCCGAGATCCGCATGAAGAACCAGGTCCAGAGCTCCATGCTCCCCGAGCCCGGCCGGGGCCGCGCGTATGCGGAGCGACGCTCGCGTGGCGCTGTAGGGCGGGTCGTGACGGCCATCTACAGGCTCCGGAAGAAGCCGCGGCCCATGAAGTAGAGCGCGGGGATCATGAGGATGATGTACAGGCCGAGGACGATCCCGAACAGCTCTTTGTGGCGGTCCGAGAGCTTCGGGAAGAAGTCGATCGCGATGATCTTGAGGCCGTTCAGCGCGTGGAAGAGCACCAGCCCGGCGAGCGCGATCTCCATCAGCCGGATGATCGGGTTGTGATAGACGGCCACCACGCGGTTGTAGAGCTCGGGCCCCCATCCGACGAGAGCCGTGTCGACGATATGGGCCAGAAGGAACAGGAAGACGGCGACACCGGTGATGCGATGGAACGCCCAGGACCACTGGCCCTGGCCACCGCGGTAGACGGTCCCGATCTTCTCGGGGACGCGCACGCCTTTCCCCCCCTGCGACGTGGGCACTCACGCGAGGGAGCGGCACGCACAGCGCGCCCCGCTCCCATCCCCGACTATAGCATTAGGCCATGAGCGACGAATCCGCGGTGGGCGACGAGCGGACCACCCCGTCCGGCATCCCCATCGAGCCGCTCTACCTCCCCGAGCACGCGGCCGATCTGGACCCCGAACACGATATGGGGAAGCCCGGCGAGTTCCCGTTCACGCGCGGCATCTACCCGGACATGTACCGGGGCAAGACCTGGACGATGCGCCAGTACGCCGGGTACGCGAGCGCCAAGGAGTCCAACGCACGGTACCGATACCTCCTCGAGCACGGGCAGACGGGCCTATCGGTGGCCTTCGATCTGCCCACGCAGATGGGCTACGACTCCGACGACCCCGTCGCGCAGGCCGAGATCGGCAAGGTCGGTGTGGCGATCGACTCGCTCGCCGACATGCGGACCCTCTTCGACGGCATCCCGCTTGACAAAGTGTCGACGTCGATGACGATCAACGCCCCGGCCTCGTTGCTGCTGCTCCTCTACGAGCTGGTGGGGGAGGAGCAGGGAGTGCCGGCGGAAAAGCTCACCGGCACGATCCAGAACGACATCCTCAAGGAATACATCGCGCGCGGGACCTACATCTTCCCGCCCGAAGGATCGATGCGGCTCATCACCGACACGTTCGCGTACTGCGCCGACCGCCTGCCGCGGTTCAATTCCATCTCGATCTCGGGCTACCACATGGCCGAAAAGGGCGCGACGGCGGTGCAAGAGGTCGCGTTCACGCTCGCCGATGCGGTCGCGTACGTGGAGGCCGGGCTGAAGGCCGGCCTCGACATCGACACGTTCGGCCCGCGGCTCTCGTTCTTCTTCGTGGCGCGCGAGACCCTGTTCGAGGAGGTCGCGAAGTTCCGTGCCGCGCGCCGGCTGTGGGCCGGCATCATGCGCGACCGCTTCGGCGCGAAGGACCCGCGATCGCAGATGCTCCGCTTCCACACGCAGACCGCCGGCGTTCAGCTCACGGCCCAGCAGCCGGAGAACAACGTCGTCCGCGTCACGATCCAGGCGCTGGCGGCCGTGCTCGGCGGGACGCAGTCGTTGCACGCGAACGCCTTCGACGAGGCGCTCGCCCTGCCGTCCGAGAAGGCGGCGAAGATCGCGCTCCGTACGCAACAGATCCTCGCGCACGAGTCCGGCGTCGACGCCACCGCCGATCCTCTCGCCGGGTCGTGGTACGTCGAGTCGCTGACGCGGGAGGTAGAGCGCAGGGCCAAGGCGTACATCGAGGAGATCGACCGTCGCGGCGGCGCGGTCGCGTGCATCGAGTACATGCAGGATGAGATCGAGGAAGCGGCCTTCCAGGAAGCGCAGGACATCGAAGCCGGGCGCCGCATCGTCGTCGGCGTGAACAAGTACGCCGAGGCCGAAGAGGACCATGTGGAGCTCCTCCGCGTCGATCAGAACGTCCAGGAGGACCAGATCCGCCGTCTCGCGGAGGTGCGGGCCGGCCGCGACCAGGCCGCGGTCAAGGAGTCGCTGGAGGACGTGCGTGCCGCTGCGCGCGGGACCGACAACCTGCTCGTGCCGATGCGCGAGGCGCTGAAGCGATCGGCGACCGTCGGCGAGGTGTCCAACGTGCTTCGGGAAGTGTTCGGCGTCTACCGGCCAAAGAGATAGCCTCGTGCGCATCGTCATCGTAGGCGGCGGCCCCGCGGGGTACGAGGCGGCGCTCGTCGCCGCGGAGCTCGGCGCGGAGGTGACCGTCGTCGACCGCGTTGGCCTCGGCGGCGCGTGCGTGCTTTTCGACTGCGTCCCGTCCAAGACGCTCTGCACCAGCGCCGAGGCGGTGACCTGGCTCGAAGCCGCGCCCGCGCTCGGACTCGCCTCGGCCGACAACCCGCCGCGGCCCGAGGTGAACCTGTCCACGATCTTCTCGCGGATCATCTGGCTCGCGGAGGCCCAGTCCCGGGACATCGAGAAGAAGCTCGCCGTCGCCGGGGTGCGGGTGGTAGCCGGAGCGGCGCGACTCTCGGATCCGCGAACCGTCATCGCCGAGACCGACGGAGAGGACGAGCGTCTCGACGCCGACGTCGTCCTGGTCGCGACGGGCTCGTCGCCGCGCGAGCTGCCCACGGCACTCCCGGACGGGCGCCGGATCCTGAACGCACGGCAGGTCTACGACCTCGAGGACGTGCCCGAGCATCTGATCGTCGTCGGCTCCGGCGCCACCGGCGCCGAGTTCGCGCACGCTTTCAACCGGCTGGGAGCCCGCGTAACCCTCGTCTGCTCACGCGACCGCGTGCTCCCGAGCGAGGACCCCGATTCGGCGCTGGTCCTGGAAGAGGTCTTCGAGCGGCGCGGCATGGAGATCCTCAAGAACGCGCGCGCAGGCGGCGCCCGCGCGACCGATCACGGCGTCGAGGTCGAGCTGGCCGACGGCAGGGTGCTCGCCGGTTCGCATGCACTGTTCACGGTCGGACAGGTGCCGAACTCGGCGGATGCGGGGCTGGAGGCGGCCGGCGTCGCGATCGCCAAGGACGGGTCGATCCCGGTGGACGGAGTCAGCCGCACGAACGTGCCGACGATCTACGCGGCCGGCGACGTGACGGGGCGGATGATGCTCGCCAGCACCGCGGCGATGCAGGGGCGCATCGCGATGTGGCACGCGCTTGGTCAGGCCGTATCCCCGATGCGCTGGGAAGAGGTCGCCGCGACCGTGTTCACCGACCCCGAGATCGCGACCGTCGGACTCTCCGAGGCCGAATGCGCGGAGCGCGGGATCCAGGTCGACGTCCGCAAGCTGCCGTTCGCGACCAACGCGCGCGCGAAGATGGTCGGCCTCGAAGACGGTTTCGTGAAGGTGCTCGCGACGAGGGGAACGCACGCCGTCGTAGGCGGAACGGTCGTCGCGCCGCACGCGAGCGACCTCGTCCTGCCGCTCTCGCTCGCCGTGCACGCTCGCCTCGGCGTCGAGCAGCTCGCGCAAGCGTTCTCGATCTACCCCTCGTTCGGAGGGAGCATCCAGGAAGCGGCACGCCAGCTCATGCGGGGGTAGACGGATGATCGTGCTCCGGGTGCTCGCTACAGCCTCGGGCGTTTTCCTCATCCTCGCGACGCTGATGTCGGCCGTCCGCACCGTCATCCTGCCCCGCGGCGTTCCGGTGCGACTCGGGCGAGCCGTTTTCCGGACGATGCGCCTGCTCTTCGAGCTCCGCGTGGGTCGTGACGCGTCGTACGAACGCCGCGACCGGATCTTCGCGCTGTACGCGCCGGTGACGCTGCTCGTGCTGACGGTGGTGTGGCTCACGATGGAGTTCATCGGGTACACGCTCGTCTACATCGGGATCGGGATCGATCCTCCGCGCGAGGCGATGGTGGTGAGTGGATCGGCGCTCCTCACGCTCGGGCTTATCCATCCGGAAGAGTTCGGGGCTACGCTGGTTTCGTTCACCGAGGCGGCGGTCGGCTTAGTCGTGCTGGCGCTGTTGATCTCGTACCTGCCGACGCTCTACGGCGTGTTCTCCCGCCGGGAAGCGGCCGTCGAGACGCTCGAGGTCCGCGCCGGATCGCCTCCGACGGCCGTGGAGCTCATCGAGCGTTACTGGCGCATCGAGTTCTTCGACGAGCTTCCCTCGCTCTGGGAGAAGTGGGAAGCATGGTTCGTCGAGCTTGCCGAGACCCATACCTCGTTCCCGGCGTTGGTGTTCTTCCGCTCGCCCGAACCCGGGCAATCGTGGGTCACGGCCTCGGGGACGGTGTTGGACGGCGCCGCGCTGTACCTGGCGGCCGTCGACCGGCCGCGTGAGCCGCGAGCCGAGCTGATGATCCGGGCCGGGTATATCGCCCTCCGCCGTGTCGCGAGCTTCTTCCGCATCGAATTCGACAACGACCCGCAGCCGGACGATCCGATATCGATCCAGCGCGAGGAGTTCGACGAAGCCTGCGAGCGACTCGCCGCGGCGGGGGTTCCGATGCGGAGCGACCGGGACGCGGCATGGCGGGATTGGGCGGGCTGGCGGGTCAACTACGACACGGTTCTGCTGTCGATGGCCGCGCTGACCGAGGCGCCGCCCACCCCGTGGACGGCGGATCGCTCACCGATCGTCGCGGAGTTCTCTGAGCATCAACCGGCGTGGCGGCGCTTGTAGCCGACCAGGAGCAACCCACCGGCACCGGAGACACCGGCCAGCGCGAGGAGCCACCACGGCGGCTCAGTCCCTCCGGCACGGCTGCCGTTCCCCGATGCGATCCCCAGGGTGGAAGGGCTCGGTGACGTGGTGACCACGCTCGACGCGACCGGGGTCGGGGTCGCCGTCGCGGCCGGCAACGGTGACGGCGACGGCGGAATCGAAGGCTTCGGTTTGGGTTTCGGCTTGGGAGCCGCCGGTGCCGGCGCGGGAGCGGCGCCGCCCGACTGCTTCGCCTTCCCCGAGTTCGGGCTGATCATCAGCGATGAGGCGTCGACCGCCTCGAACGCGCTCGCCGGCACCGACTTGAGCTCGTCGAGCATGTCGTTCGACCAGTCGTCGGACGCCGCGCCGGTGAAGTACCAGTCGGAGCCGTTGTCGGCCAGGATCATCCCGTGCTTCTTCATCGCCGCGAGGATCGTCTTGGTGTCCGAACGGAAGCCTGAGGTGCTGAAGCTCGCCTTCAGGCGGAAGCGCGCGCCCATCGGCGGGAGGTTCTTGTTGCTCGTGGCGCCGGCCTGATGCCGCGCAGGCCACACGAAGGACCTGTCGGTCTGCGAAGCGGTCATGCGGATCGCGTGGTCGACCTTTCCGGCCTTCACCTCGTCGAGCCGCACGAGCCCGGCGAAGATCGGCAGCCCGGCTGCGTCTGCCGAGGTCCAGCCGGCGGGCCGCAACGCGTTCGACTTCAGGTTCCAGATCGCGCCCGAGCCGGCCGTCGACCCGCCTCCGGGCGCGTATTCGGCGTCGAAAAGCTCGTAGAGCGTGCACGCGTCGCGGTCGATCATGATCGCGTGCCGGTCCGAACCGCCTTCGATCGGCGTGTCGGTGCCGAACGGGTACGGCCCCGGGTCACTCTCGTCCGGATAGGAGAAGTCGACCGGGACATCGGCGTGCGAGGAACCGACGACCGTGTACGGGATCCCGTACGGCATCGGCTCACCAGACGACCCGAAGTCCGGGTGAAGGTCCGTGCTCGCGCCGTCCATCGACGCCATCCAGGCCGCGCTCCGCGGGTGCACCGGAAGCTTCGAGATGTCCGAGTGCCACACGTTGTCGGCCGGGAAAACCGGGCACCCCGACGCTCCCGGCGGCGATAGAGCGCCGGCGCCTGCAGCGGGAAACGCTGCGAGCCCGGCGGCGACCAGGCAGGTCCGTACGGCACGCGCTCGGCGCATCTCCAGGAGTATCGGCATCACGGGCCGCCGTCCCCAGGGGACCGTCGGCCTACTCGATGACGGCGAGCGGGGCCCCGGTCTCGACGTTCTCCCCGGCCGAGACATGCAGCTCCCCGACCGTGCCGTTCCGCGGGGCGCTGATGTGGTTCTCCATCTTCATCGCCTCGAGCACGATCAGAAGGTCGCCCGCTTTGACCGCGTCGCCGACCGCGACGACGGTCTTGACCACCGTGCCCTGCATGGGCGCCCGGACCGTCTCCTTCACGTGCGGCCCCGCGCCCGAGCCGGCCTTCGCCTCCGCGACCGGCGCCGCGGGACGCGAAACGGCGGGGACGGCCGCGGTGCCGACGGCCGTGAGCCCATGCACGGCCACGTCGAACCGCTTCCCGTCGATCTCGACGGTGACCGTGCGCTCCGGTGCGGCGGTTGCGTCGGCCGTCTTCGCCGGGACCGGCTGCGTCAGCCCCGACAGGTCCAGCTCGTTCTCGACGAAGCTCGTCGAGAACTCGCCGGAAGCGAACCGCGGGTGCTCCATGATCATCCGGTGGAACGGGATCGTGGTCCTCACTCCCTCGATCACGTATTCGTCGAGCGCCCGCACCATCCGCGCGCGCGCCCCGTCGCGATCCTCCGCCCACACGACGAGCTTCGCGATCAGCGAGTCGTACGAGCGCGGGATCTCCGAGTCGGCCCCGAACCCTGAGTCGATGCGCACGCCGGGACCGGACGGCTCCCGGTACGCGCCGATGCGGCCGGGCGAAGGGAAGAACTTCTTCGCGGGATCCTCGGCGTTGATGCGGCACTCGATCGCGTGCCCGCGGGTGCGGATGTCGGATCGCGAGAACGGCAGCTCCTCGCCGGCCGCGATCCTGATCTGCCACTGCGCGAGGTCGATCCCGGCGCACAGCTCGGTGACCGGATGCTCCACCTGCAGCCGCGTGTTCATCTCCATGAAGTAGAAGCTGCGCAGATCGGCGTCGAGAAGCGTCTCGATCGTGCCGGCGTTGACGTAGCCGACCTGGCGCGCGATCGACACGGAGCTCTCTCCGAGCGCTCGGCGCACCTCCTCCGAAACGACCGGCGACGGCGACTCTTCGACGAGCTTCTGGTGCCGCCGTTGGAGCGTGCAGTCGCGCTCGCCCAGGAAGAGCACATTGCCGTGCGTATCGGCGAGGATCTGGGCTTCGATGTGGCGTGCCCCTTCGAGGTAGCGCTCGAGGTAGACCTCGTCACGGCCGAACGACATCGCCGACTCGCGTTGCGCCGACGCGAATGCGTCGTCGAGCTCTTTGTCGGAACGCACCACCTTGAAGCCCCGGCCGCCGCCGCCGAACGACGCTTTGATCGCGATCGGGAAGCCGTGCTCCTCGGCGAACGCGCGCACCTCATCGGGGCCACCGACCGGCTCGAGCGTGCCGGGCACGACCGGTGCGCCGGCCTCGACGGCGGCCTGCCGCGCGGCGACCTTGTCGCCCATCCGCTCGATCGCTTCCGCCGAAGGCCCGACGAACACGAAGCCGGCTTTGGTGATCGCCCGCGCGAAGTCCGCGTTCTCCGCCAGGAAGCCGTAACCGGGATGGATCGCCTCGGCCCCGGCGCGTTCGGCTACCTCGAGGATCCGGTCGATGTTGAGGTACGAGGCCGCCGGCGCGGCCTCCCCGAGCAGGAAAGCCTCGTCGGCGTGGCGCACATGGAGGGCCTCGCGGTCGGCCTCCGAGTAGACGGCCACCGAGCCCACGCCGAGCTCGCGGAGCGCGCGCAGAACGCGCACCGCGATCTCTCCTCGATTTGCGACGAGAACTTTCGAGAACATGGCGACCTCGGGCGGAGGGTAGCAGACGGCCGTTCGGGCCTCACGCCGGGTCTTTCCCCTGGTAGCCTCGCCGCCGGATGGAACCCGAGCCGTTCGACCCCGCCGCGTTCGAGCAGGCCGCCCGCGCGGCGTCGTGGGTGCGCCGCGTGATCTGCTCGGCCGAGACGGACTCGACGAACGCAGAGGCGCTGCGCCTGGCGGCGTCCGGTGAACCCGAAGGGTGCGTGGTCGTCGCCGATGCTCAGACGGCCGGCCGAGGCCGCCTGGACCGTTCCTGGTGGTCCGAGCCCGGCCGTTCCTTGCTCACCTCCTGGCTCGTCCGGCCGGCCCTGCCCGTCGAGCGGTGGCCCACGCTGACCCTGGTCGCCGGGCTCGCGGCCGCTCGCGCCCTGATCGCATCGGCGGGGGTCGAAGTGCGGCTCAAATGGCCGAACGATCTGCTCGTCGGCGGCCGAAAGCTGGGCGGCCTGCTGGCCGAAGCCGACGGCCGGGGCGCATTGGTCGTCGGGCTCGGCGTGAACGTTCGCCAGACCGAGTTCCCGCCGGAGCTCGCCGGCCTCGCGACGAGTGTCGCTCTCGAGGGAGGCCGGCCCGTGGACCGGGCATGGCTGCTCGCGGCCACGCTCTCCGGCTTCGGTGCGCGCATGGGAGCGCCGGAGGGAGCGCTCGACGAGTACCGGACGTTGTGCGACACCCTCGGGAAGCGGGTGCGGATCGAGCGCGCCGGCGCGGAATCGCTGGAGGGGATCGCGCGCGACCTATCGGCGATCGGCGCTCTACTCATCGAGTCCGGACGCGAGATCGTCGAGATCGCTGCCGGCGACGTCGTGCATCTTCGCTGACGTTTCCTACGAGATCGAGGTCATCGTGATCTGGAACGTCATGTTGAACACGGCCGAAAGGTTGCCCAGCTGTTCGGGGATGTTCTCGAATGCGAGGGTGCCGGTCATCTTGAGATCGCCGAGTGCCGACAGCAAGAATCCGCTCTCGGTAGCCATCGACTGGATCAGATTCGTCGTGAAGTACCCGTTGAACGTCATCGCGGCGTTGCGCAGCTCGGAAGGCGCGTCGGTGCCGACGAGATCGGCGAGGTCGGCGAAGCTGATGCGGAAGTTGAACGGCGTGTTGGTCGCCGAGCGTATGACCGCCGCCTCCCGGCCGTCGATCACCTCACGGCGAACGAGCGTGGCGTCGCCTCGGTAGCGGATCGTTTCGCCGAACGGGTTTGCCATATCGAGGTCGATATCCCAGCTCTCTCCCGGGTCAACCTTGTGGTGCGGGAGGATGGGGCCGAAGGCTTCCGGGCCGAACATGCCGGCCAGGTCCGAGACCGGATCTGCCTCTCCAAGCTCGAGGAGCCCGGTCCCCTTCGCTTCGAGCACGCGTCCGTCCGGCGCCATGCGAACGTTCAGCGGGGTCGGCGGCGCGGGCACGTTGATCGTTCGTTTGCCCTCGACCACGCGGATCTTCTCGACGGCGTACTGGATCGTCGCCACGCCGCCCTTGTCTACCGCGGTGGTCTTCTGACTCAGGACCATCTCCATGCTGCCCTTGAGAGCCTCGCCGCCGAAGGCCAGGCTTCCGGCGCTTATGTCGAAGGTCATGGCGAGCCCGTACCGGTGTGTCTCCCCGTTCTGGAAGGCGTACTTGAGATTCGCTGCGCCGGCCGACGGGCCGAACGCGAGGAACGCGAGCACGCCGACGACGACCAGGAGGGATCCGGCCGTCATGACCACCGGACGCCGTCGGGATCTCGCCGGCCCGACCGGCCCGGCGGGGAGGGTCGGGTCGGACGGGACCGGAGGAGGTGCCCCCGGTGATTGAGGCGCCTCAGGAGCAGTCGTCGGCACGCCGGGCTGCCGCTGGGGAGCCGGCGGCGGAGCCGCCCGCTCGGGGCTCGCGAGATGGCCCTGCGGGCAGTAGCCGTCTCTCCCGACCTGTCTGCGGCACTGGGGGCAAAGCATCGCCTGAACTCCTAGCTCGACCGACTTTTACCCTATCGGACACGTCTTGGTGACGGAATGACTCATAGCGGCCATTTGAGTTCGGGCCAACGGTCCTATCGGTCGTTACGCGGCCCGACTGAAGGGGCCCGCCGCGGCGCGGCGGGCCCGTTGTCGTGGGGTGGGCGGCGGAGCTGCGGAGGTCAGCCGACCTTGATCGTCCGGTCCTCCATGAAGTCGATGGATCCGTCCATGGCGCTCGCCTCGAACACTTCCAGGGTCCACGTCTGCGGCGTGGAGGGCACGTCGAACTTGATCCTCTTTGTGAAGGGCTCGCGAGCGGGCGCCGCCTCGAGTGCGGTTGCCGAGGTCTGAACCACGACCCTGCCCTTCGCGTCGCGCAGGATGATCCCGACGTTCGCTTCGAACGTCTGAGCGAGCCCGCTGAGGTTCAGGGTTCCACTCGACGACGTTCCATCGAGCGGGCTCCACAGCGTGATCGGCGAGAGGACCTCGATCTCCGGGTCGCGGTCCCAGGGCTGATCCGAGAGGCCGACGTGGCCCCAGAAGTCCTCTATCCGGCGGCCGTTCGACGCTGTTCCCGAGTCCTTGCCCTCGATCGTGAAACGCACCTTCGCGATCGTGGAGAACTCGGTCAGCGTGTAGACGATGGACTGGATCGCGAGCTCCTCGACCCGTGCACCGCCGCTTCCCTCGAGCACTTCGGCGCTCCAGTCGACGGTGGCCACCTCGTCGTTGATCACGACGCTGTTGATCCTCGCGGACTTCGGGAAGGGCACGGTGTGATCCTCGTCCTGCGCCGTGCCGTGCAGCAGCTCCTCGAGCGCCGCGCGGGCGATCGCCTGTGTCTTCGCGACGTGGTGCCGCTCGGGGGTGAGGAACACATCCTCTTCGCCTGCGACCAGGTAGTAGATCGCCACCCGGGTCGTACCGGTGCTCTGAGTGGGGGCAAGGGGGCTGGGCGAATCTGCGGTTGGGGTTCCCGAGGTCTGCGAGCCGGGCGTGACCCCCTGCTGCTGGGTCGAGCAAGCCGCGGCCGCCGCCGCCAGCGTGAGCGTCGCGATGAGCTTCTTCATGGCTTCCTCCTCGATCGGGGATCGACTGCAGAGAACGACCCCCAGCGACGAGGGTACGTTGCAACCCGACCCCAGATATGTACCTTCGGGTAGGCGTCTGCGCTCGCGCGATCGGATGGTCCGAAACGCCCCGCGTTGCCGCTCCTTCTCGGGCGTTGATAGGTTTCCGCGCGTGCCGGGGCTGGAACGCGTTGCCATCGTGGGGGTCGGCCAATCGGGCTTCGCCCCGATAACCGCCGGCATCTCCTACAAAGAGCTCATCTTCGAGGCCGCCCAGCGCGCCTACGCCGACGCCGGCGTGAACCCAAGGGACGACGTCGACTCCTTCGTCTCCGTCGCAGAAGACTTCCTCGAAGGTACGAGTATCTTCGACGAGTACACCCCCGACCAGGTGGGTGCCGCGCAAAGACCGATGCACACCATCACCGCCGACGGCCTCTTCGGGCTCGCGACCGGGGTGATGCTGATCCTTTCCGGGGTCGCCGAAGTGGTGGCCGTCGAGGGCCACTCGAAGATCTCCGATGTGCTCACGCTGGATCGGATCATCGACTTCGCGCAGGATCCGGTGCTGAACCGGCCACTGGAGATCCACCCGTCCCACGTGGCCGGACTCGAGATGCGGCGCTGGATGGAGTCGAGCGGCGCCGGCGAGGAGCAGGTCGCCCAAGTCGTGGTGAAGAACCACCGCAACGCGCTGGACAACCCCTCCGCCGCCTACCCGGCGTTGACCACGGTCGAGCAAGTGCTCGCATCGCAGCCGGTCGCGGAGCCGCTGCGCGCCGGCCACATCGCAGGCCGCGCGGACGGTGCCGTGGTCGTCGTCCTCGCCTCCCAGAAGGCGGCCAAGCGCCTCGCCGGCCGTCCGGTCTGGGTGACCGGCGTCGGATGGTCTCAGGACGCGCCCTCGCTCGAGAGCCGGGATTGGACGCGTGCGCGGTATCTGAAGCTGGCGGCCGACCGTGCCTACGCGATGGCCGGCATCAAGCAGCCGAGCAAGAAGATCTCTTTGGCCGAGGTCAACGACTCGTACGCGTACAAGGAGCTGCAGCACCTGGAGGCGCTCGGGCTCGCCGGCAATGGCGTCGTCGTGAACCCCGGCGGCGGATGCATCGGGCGGGGGAACCTTTTCGAAGCCAACGGTCTCGCTCAGACGGCGGAGTGTGTCGTGCAGTTGCGCGGCGAAGCCGGACGGCGTCAGGTCAAGAACGCGAGCACCGCGCTCTCGGCATCGTGGCGCGGCGTGCCGACGTCGACCGGTGCGGTCGCGGTGTTCGAGGCGGAGTGACCATGCTGAAGCGCGTCTACAACGCGCACTACTGGACGAAGGGGATGGACGCCTCGGTGTCCTTCTACCGTGACGTTCTCGGCTTGACGTTCGCCTCGCGCAGCGGCGACGACTGGGCAGAGTTCGACGCCGGCGGCACGACGGTCGCGCTGCACGGAACCTACGAGGGTCACGCGCCGCCGACCGACGGGGCGACGGTTGTGTTCGAGGTCGACGACCTCGAAGGCGAGATGCGCGCCCTCGGCGGGCGCGGCGTCGCGTTCGAGGGCGAGGTCAACGAGGTTCCGGGATACGGACGGTTCGTGTCGTTCCGCGATCCCGACGGGAACCTCCTCCAGATGTTCGAGCGTGCCGACGTCGCCCAGGGCGAGGAGTAGGGATGGGCAGGAAGGTCGCGGTCGTCGGCGCGGGGATGACGAAGTTCGTCCGACGCGCGCAAGAGACCGGCAAGGAGCTCTCCTGGCAGGCTGCGTCGGCGGCGCTCGACTCCTGCGAGCTCGGGCTCAAAGACGTCGACATGGTCTGCCTCGGCTCGGCGCCGGACGCGTTCGACGGCGTACACATGAAGGGCGAGTACCTCTCGGACGGCGCCGGAGCATGGGGGAAGCCATATATGCGGGGGTACGTCGGCGGGGGGACGGGCGTCTTCACGCCGATCCAAGGCTGGTACACCGTGGCGTCGGGGCTTGCGGACGTGGTGTTGTGTGTTTGCGAGGAGAAGATGTCCTCGACCCAGCCGCACGCCCAGGGCGCGTTCATCACGATCTTCGACAACTTCACCGAGCGGCCGCTCGGGCCGAACCTCCTCTGGATCTTCGCGCTCGAGATGCAGCGCTACATGGCGGTGCACGGGCTCGACAAGAAGGACATCGCCGCGGTAAGCGTCAAGAACAAGCGCAACGCAGCGAACCATCCTGCGGCTCTGTTGGGGGACGCGAACATCACCGTCGAGGATGTCCTGAACTCCGAGGTGCTCGCGTGGCCGGTGCAGCGGCTGGACGTCTCGCCGGTCTCCGACGGCGCCGTCGCGATCGTGCTCGCTTCGGAAGACGTTGCCAAACGGATCACGCCGAAGCCGGTATGGGTGTCGGGCGTCGGCTGGGAGCTCGACACCGCGTACTGGACCAACCGAGACCTGTATTTCCCGTCGTACGTCGAGCGCGCCGCCCGTCGCGCGTACGACATGGCCGGCATCAAGGAGCCGCGCAAGGAGATCAACCTCGCCGAGCCGTACGACCCGTTCGACTACAAGGAGCTGCACCACCTCGAGGGGCTGATGCTGTTCGACAAAGGGAAAGCTCCGGATGCGATGCGGGACGGCGTGCTGTACCGGGACGGCGATCTGCCGTCGTGCCCGTCGGGCGGGCTGCTCGGGGTCGGGAACCCGATCGCGGCGGCCGGCCTGATGAAGATCGCGGAGCTGTTCTGGCAATTGCGCGGCGAGGCCGGTGGCCGGCAGGTCCCCGGCTCGCCGAAGACGGGGGTCGCGCAGGCGTGGGGCGACTTGATGCAGGTCGGCACGGTGGTCGTCATGCAGAACGGGAAGAAGGCGTAGCGCGTGTGGACGGGCTCGCGTTCATCGCCGACCGGCCGCTCGGCGTGCTCGCCACGGTCGGCAAGGACGGCACACCGCACGCCGTGCCGATCGAGGTGCTCGTTCGAGACGGCAAGGTCTACTGCTGGTGCGAGGGGGATTCGGTGAAGGCGCGCAACGCGAAGCGGAACGGCCGCGCTGCGCTCATGGCCTACAAGGGAACGTCGGGAGCGCTCGTTCGCGGACCGGTCCGGCTGTTGACCGAGGCGGATCCGTCGTACGAGTCGATCGCGCGCGGGTTCCTCGACAAGTACCAGCGCGAAGAAACCTTCGGAAACGACAGCCTCATCGAGTTGACGCCCGAGCGCGTCGCGACCTGGGAGGACTGATGCCGCGCGACGGCTCCACGACGCAACCGCTCGATCTCCGCGGTCCGACGTCGCTGTCCGACAAAGAGTTCCGCTCGGGCATCGGCGTGGACTTCGCGGTCGAGGCCCGCTATGCATGGGACGCCGGCGTCGCCATCGGGGGCTACCTCGATGGGTTGAAGCGGGGCGTGATCCTCGGTCGTATCTGCCACGGATGCGATCGGACGCTGGTTCCGCCCCGCATGTTCTGCGAACAGTGCTTCCGTCCGACGGACGCGTGGACGACCGTGCGGGACACCGGCACCGTCAACACGTTCTCGCTCGCGTACATCACGTGGGATATGCGCGAGCTCACCGAGCCCGACATCCCCGCGGTGATCGACCTCGACGGAGCCTCGCCGGGGATCGGGATCATGCACAAGCTCGGGGACGTCGACCCGAAGACCGTTCATACCGGGATGCGCGTGAAGGCGGTTTGGAAACCGCCCGCGGAGCGCGAAGGCTCGATCCTCGACATCGCGTACTGGACGCCCATCGAGCGCGGCTCCAAGAAGGCGAAGCGGAAAGCGCCTGCGAAGCCGAAACCGAAGGCGAAACCGAGATCCGCGGCGGGCGCCAAGAAGTCTTCGAAGTCAAAGGCGAAGGGCGGGCGGCGCTGATGCTCGAGAAGATCACCAACCCGGAACGCGTCCGGATCGTCGAGGGAGAGATCCCGGTTCGCCACCGGTACACACCCGGCATCGCCGGCGACCGGTTCTTCCGGGCCCTCAGGGACAAGGGTCAGATCCTCGGCACTCCGTGCGCGGCCTGCGACGTCACCTACGTCCCCGGGCGTGCGTTCTGCGAGCGCTGCTTCGCGGCGTTGGAGGAGTGGGTTCCGGTCGGGCCCGGCGGGACGCTCGAGTCGTTCACCGCGGTGCACGTCGATCTGCACGGTGAGCGGGTGCTCGAGTCGCAGCCGGTTGGGCTGGTCAAGCTGGATGGAGCAACAACGGTGATGGTTCATCGTCTCTCGTTGGGTCGCGGCGTGCCGCGCATCGGCGCCAGGGTCGAGGCCGTTCTCAGGCCGAAGAAGGCCCGCATCGGGTCTATCAACGACATCGAAGGCTTCCGGCTCGTCTGACGCGGAAAATCTCCCGCGGGGATCGGGACCCGCCGCCTATTCTCTGCCGGGTCGTGCGCGGGGAGGGGAGATCTATGGACGCCGAGCAGCGAACCGAGCTCCTGAAGCGCTACATGGACGGGCACAGGGTCGTCCTCGATGCGCTGGAAGGGATCACCACCGCCGAGCTCGATCGTCGTCCGGCGCCGGACGAATGGACGGCGCGCGAGATCGTCCATCACCTCGCCGACAGCGAGATGACCTCCGCGATCCGCCTGCGGAAGCTGCTCGCCGAGGACAACCCGGTGATAGAGGGGTACGACGAGGCCGAGTTCGCGCGACGCTTCACCTTCGACCGGCCGCTCGAGGCTTCGCTGGACGCGCTGGCCGCAACGCGAGCCACGAGCGCGGAGATCGTTGAGCGCATCGGCGAAGCCGATTGGCGGCGCACGGGACGGCACTCCGAGAGCGGGCCTTACGGGGTCGAGACGTGGCTCGAGATCTACGCGAACCACGCGCACGACCACGCCGACCAGATACGGCGCGCGCGCGGAGCCGTCGAGACCTCCTGAGGCGATACGCTACGGCCCCATGGACTTCCGGTTCACTCCCGAGCAAGACGAGTTCCGAAAGACGGTTCGTTCGTTCGCGGAAGAGGTCATCGAGCCGCGCGCCCAAGAGATGGACGAGACCGGCGAGTTCCCGGTCGACATCGTCAAGCAGATGGGCGCGCTCGGCCTGTTCGGCCTCCCGTTCCCCGAGGAATACGGTGGCTCCGGCGCCGACTTCACGACGCTCTGCATAGCCATCGAAGAGCTCGCTCGGATCGATTCATCGATGGCCATCACGCTCGAGGCCGGCGTCGGCTTGGGGGCGATGCCGATCTACCTGTTCGGGAGCGAGGAGCAGAAGCAACGGTGGCTCGTCCCCCTCGCGCGCGGCGAGCACATCGCCGGGTTCGGGCTCACCGAGCCCGGCGCCGGCTCGGACTCCGGAAACACCCAGACAAAGGCCGTTCTCGACGGCGACGAGTGGGTTATCAACGGGTCCAAGGCGTTCATCACCAACGTCGGTACACCGCTGTCGCTGTTCGTCACGCTGACCGCCGCGACGGGGGAGCGCGGCGGTCAGAAGGAAGTCTCCAACATCGTCGTGCCCGTCGGGACGCCCGGCTTCACGATCGGCAAGGCGTACAAGAAGATCGGATGGCATGCGTCGGACACACGCGAGCTCGCGTTCGACGACTGCCGCGTCCCGGAGGAGAACCTGCTCGGGACGCGTGGGGAAGGGTTCCGGAACTTCCTCATCATCCTGGACGGCGGCCGCGCCGCCATCGGCGCGCTCGCGGTTGGGCTCGCGCAGGGCTGTCTCGAGCAGTCGGTCGCGTACGCGAAGGAACGCAGGCAGTTCGGCAGGCCGATCGCCGACTTCCAGGCGATCCAGTTCAAGCTCGCCGATATGGCCGTCGCGACGGAGCTAGCGCGACTCGCGGTCTACCGGGCCGCATGGATGAGCGATCAGGGGATGCCGTTCAAGAAGGAAGCCTCGATCGCGAAGCTCTTCGCGTCGGAAGCGGCCGTCACCGCCGCGCGCGAGGCCGTCCAGATCCACGGCGGCTACGGTTACATCAACGAGTCGGCGGTCTCTCGCTTCTATCGCGATTCGAAGGTGCTCGAGATCGGTGAGGGCACGAGCGAGGTTCAGCGGATCTTGATCGCCCGGGACCTGCTCGGCTCGTAGGGCTCGTCAGCCGCCGGGCGCGACCGACCCGGCCGTTCGGAACTGGACCTCCTTGAAGGCCTCGATGTCGTAGGTCTGATACGCGACCGCACCCAGGGCGCCGACGAGCACGACACCGGCCACCATCCCTTGGAAGATGCGCCGCGCTCTCATCCCGATCGCGGCCACGGCCATGCCGCCGGCCGCGCCGCCGGCCAGCGTGAGCAACCCGATCCGGAGGATGAAGCTTCGGATCGCGGTCCCGCCTTCCTCCTTGATCAACGTCGCGAGCGAAGATGGGTCTTTGGTGGCGAGCAGCGCGTCGGGCAGCGACGGCTCGCCGACGACGCTGATCACGGTGCCGCGGAAGCTCAGGAATCCGGTGTGCGTGTTTGCCTCGGCGAAGCCGGGGGTGAGCCGGCCGGCGACGTTCACCGCGAGCTCGGTCGTGCCGGAGGTCGACGGCCTCATCTTCATCTCCACCACGATCGGCCCTATCCGATACGGGGCCGATCCGAAGGCCGATATCGCGACCAGCGATCCCGCGGCGCCGAGCAGCATGGCCGCTGCGAGCCAACGCACTTGCGCGACTTGATGCGGTGGGGCGATCGCGGACCCTTCCATCACTTCTCCTTCTCATCCGGCGAGGCACAGATGTCTTCGAGCTCGGAGGCGCCGTCCTCGGGCCCGACGGCGAGGATCCGGTCCCCGGCCTGAAGCGTCAGCGCCCCACGGGGCCGATAGATCCAGCGTCCTGCGCGCTGCACCGCCAGGACGTCCATCCCGGTCTCCGTCCGAAGGGACAACGCGCGGAGGCTGCGGCCGTCGGCGGAGGAGCTCTTGGATACCGTGACCTCCGCGACCACCTCGTCCGCCTCGGCGAGCGCCTCCGCGATGATCGGATGCGGTTCTTCCTCGCGCTCGACGAGCAAGGTCATCTCTTGCGCGGCGTCGGCGATCCGCTCGGCGGCGAAAGCCAGATGCAGGAGCCCACGGAGCTCGTCGGAGTCGGCGCCCTCGCTCACGGCGCGCAGGACCCATCGCTCGAGCTCGTGATGCATCTCGTCGGTTGCGTCCTCCAGCGAAGCCACCTCGGCCGCGAGGCCCTTGTCGTGGAACAGGACCGCGGAGTACGCGAGCCCGACGGCGACCTCGGATGCGTTCTTCATCTCGACGAGGAGGTCGACGGCACGGTCGATGCCGGTCAAGGTCTTCTCAGCCGGCTCACGGAGGTCCCGTCGCGGGGCGCCGGCGAGCTCGCGCACGAGGTCCACGCCCTCCTCGGGGCCTTGAAGGAACAAGACGTCGCCGCCGGCCAGCACCTCGTCGCCTTCCGGAGCGAAGATCCATTGAACGTCGCGCCGGATCGCGATCGCCCACATACCGGTTTCGGTCGGGAGTGCGAGCTCCTCGAGGGTCTTGCCTTCGATCAGGTTCTCGTCGCGGAGCCGCACGCGCGCGACGACCTCCTCCGCGTGGCGGAGGTCGTCTCGCAGCTGGCTCGGGACCCCGAGATCCTTCAAGACCACGCGCGCGATGTCCTCAGCGGCATCGCCGATCTTCTCGATGGTGCTGGCGAGCCCGAGTACACCCGACATCGCTTCGGCGTCTTCCGGCGACCGGGCGGCAAGGATCGCGATCTGGCGCAGACGGTCGATGATCAGCCCCATCTTGTTCTCGAGCTCGAGGACCTCCTGTGCGATGCGGTCGTCGCCGAAGAAGACGGCGGCATAGGCCAGGTCGACCATCAGCTCCGAGACGTCCTTCGCCTCGGCCAGGAGGTCTTTTACGGTCCGCGGCTCCTCGGGCATCAGCGAACTCCCAACAGGACCACGACGCCGATGACGCTGACGACGCCGACGAGGTCCATCGCACTGGTGATCATCGGGATCCCATGATTATCGGGGTCGAGGCCGAAGCGGAAGGTAGCGACCGCCGTCGCGTAGGCCATGATCGCCGCCCCCACCGTACAAAGGTACCCGGCGAGCAAGGCGATCCCGATCATCTGGAATACGCCGGGGCTCGCGAACCCGAGCGCGATCGCCACGTAGTGACTGGTGAGTCCCGTGAGTCCGAAGTTCAGCAGAGCCCAGGGCCCCGCGAGCGAGATCTCCAGCGCCGCGAGGCGCTCCGGGAGCAGGCGCGGCCGGATGGAGCCGAGGTGGAGCCGGCTGGCGAGCCTGCTGGCGACGATCCCCCCCAGGGCCCCGGCGTTCTCGAGGAACGGGGGCATGAGCACGAGGAGCGCGGGAAGGCTGGTGAATCGGTCGAGCCGGTGTTCCACGATGGTGCCGGCGAGGATGTTGACCAGGCCGGTCAGAGCCAGCACAAGAACGCTTTCGCGGAGGATACGACGAGCGGTCGGGAGCTTGGTTCGGAATGTCTGCACCAAGCACAACGCGCACGCGAAGGCGCACGCGAGGCCCACCCCGAGCGTCACGTTCTCGGCCTTGGCGATGTAGGAGGCTGCGAACAGCGCCGGCAACGTGATGAGATCGCCCATGAACGTGATCAGCGGGGCGGCGACCGAGTCCAGGTCCCACTCGCGGCGATGGCCCTCGCGCGCAAGCAGGACGGTGAGCCCCAGGATGAACGCGCTCGACACGACGCCGCCGATGACGCTGATCACGACGTAGTCCCAGATAGAGATGCTCGGAAGACCCGTGGCCGCCGACACCGCGCGGGCGGCTCCCGCGAGGAAGAGCGACGTCGTGAACGTGAGCAGTGTCGCGGCGTAGATGTTCTGATAGAGAACCCCGCGCTTGTCGAAGCCGAACCGGAAGAGCCCGGCGTGGATACTCGTCCCCAGCCGAGAGCCGAGGGCGCCGAAGATCGCACCGCGCATCCCGATCGCCGCGGGGATGAGGATGAACAGCCCCGGCAAAGCCTTCAGCCGGTTCGACATGAATCCGAGCGCCAAGCCCGTCGGAAGGTTGCCGACGGCCGACACCGACAAGGCCACCATCCCCTGCCGGAGCGTTACGCGCTCCGCGCGCCAGTAGGCGAAGACGTCTCGCAGCGCGCGGGCCGGGCGCGCGACCGCGACGACCGGCGCTCGCGCGGCGGTCTTCGCCGCCCTCGCCGGGACCCGCGCGACCTGGACGGAGACGCGCGACAGCTGACGCGCGCGCTCGATCCTGCGCTTGCGCCGTTCGGCCCGAAGCCGGTCGCGGTCCGGGGTCTGCGTCCTCGCCGGCCACCGCACACCTCACCTCCTTCATTGCGGGGCTATCGTACCCCCGGCTCGATGCGGGTCCCGGCACAAGGGCAAACTGCCGATCATCGGGGGTAGTGTTCGATGCCTATGCTCTCCGGCTTCGCGAAGCGGCTGCTCGAACGGACCGTGGCCAGGCGCGGCTATCAACTCGTCCCGGCGAGACAAGCCGATCCGCGCAAGGTGCCGGCCGATCTCGGCGACGACGCGAAACGGCTCTTCGAGCAGGTCCGGGATTACACGATGACGACGCCCGAGCGCGTCGCCTCTCTGCAGGACGCCGTTCGGTACGTAGTGTCGGCGGGCATCCCCGGCGCGATGGTCGAGTGCGGCGTTTGGCGCGGCGGCAGCATGATGGCCGTCGCGCACACGCTGCGAGCGATGGGCAGCGAGGACCGCGATCTCTACCTGTACGACACGTTCTCGGGGATGCCGAGCCCGGAGGCGCGGGACGTCGACCTCCTCTACGGCGTTTCCGCGGCCGAACGTCGGGCCCGGCACCAGGAGAAGCTCGGGAGCGATCCGATCCCGACCACACTTCAACTCCTTCCGCTCGAGGACGTGCGCCGTCTCATGCTCGACACGGGATACCCGGCGGAACGGCTCCACTTCGTGGCCGGTCTCGTCGAGGAGACGATCCCTCGTGAGGCGCCCGAGGCGATCGCCGTGCTCCGGCTCGACACGGATTACTACTCTTCGACCCGCCACGAGTTCCAGCATCTGTACCCGCGCGTCTCCGACGGTGGCGTCGTGATCATCGACGACTACGGGCGGTGGAAGGGATCTCGGGAAGCGACGGACGAGTACCTCGCCGAGCACGGCTTACACGTGCTTCTGCACCGGATCGACGCCGCCAGCCGGATGATCGTGGTTCGTCGGCCTCCCGGCCCGCGCGCCTTCTAGCCCGCTCGCGCGTTCCGGCACGACGGAAGGTCGCTTCAGGTTTCGATGTACCGGCGGATAGGCCAAGGACACGCGATCCGATCGGTCTTCGGCCGCGCCCTGGTGAGCCACTTCATTGCTCCACGGGCTCGATCTCGGTGGCGTAGAGGTTGAAGATGCGCCCGTCGTCGAGCTTCACCTCGAACGCTCCTTTGGCGCCGTCGAAGCCCGGCGTGACCCACTCGATGACGCCTTCCATCCCGATGATGTCCTGGGGCACCGGTGTGCCGGGCTCGGGATCGGGACGAAGCGCCACGACCTTCACCCGTTCGCCGGGCTGGAGCTGATCCTTCTTGCGTGCCATGAGACCTCTCTTCAGTCGCCGGTCGAGCCGTCGATCAGCTCGCGGGTGATGTCGGCGTGCCCGGCGTGCCGCGCCGTCTCCTCGATCATGTGAACGAGGATCCAACGCAACGTTCTCGGCTTCCCCCGCGCGTCTACCGCCGAGAAGTCGTCGAGCGATGGAGCAGCTTTCACGATCTCGCTCGCTCTCGCGTACTGGGACCGGTAGAACGCTGCGACGTCCTCGATCGTCCGATCCTCGGGAACCTTGAAATCGATGTCGGGATCCTCTTCGCTGCCCGGGATCGGCTCATCGGGCTCTCCGGCGAAGCAGGTCCGGAACCACCACTGTTCCACGTAGGCGAGGTGCTGGACCAGGCCGATGAGCGAGTTCGCCGTCTCTGCGGGTTTCCATCGCGCCTGCTCCTCGGTCAGGCCCTGGAGCTTGGCGATCATGGTCTCGCGGTAGTAGTCGAGGAAAGCGACGAGCATGGTGCGCTCGTCGGCCGCATACGGTGGATCCACTCGCTCCATGCTCCTCCTCAGCGGGTCAGTGTGCGGGCGATGACGAGCCGTTGTATCTGATTCGTGCCCTCGTAGATCTGCGTGATCTTGGCGTCACGCATCATGCGCTCGAGCGGGAAATCCTTCATGTAGCCGTAGCCGCCGAGCACCTGCACCGCGTCGGTCGTCACGGCCATGGCGGTGTCGGACGCATACGCCTTCGCGATGGCCGCCCAATACGACACGCGAGGGTCTTGCTCGGCTACGGCAGCCGCCGCCTTGTACACGAGCAGCCGCGAAGCCTCGACCCGCATCGCCATGTCGGCGAGCATGAACCCCACGCCCTGGAACTCCGCGATCGGCTGGCCGAACTGACGGCGTTCCTTCGCGTAGGCGGTGGCCAGGTCGAACGCTCCCTGCGCGATGCCGAGCGCCTGCGCGCCGATCGTCGGCCGCGAGAAGTCCAAGGTCCGCATCGCGTACGTGAAACCAAGGTTCTCCTCGCCGACGAGATCCTCGGGCTCCGCCCGGTATCCGTCGAGGATGACCTCGCGCGTGGGCGAGCCTCGGATCCCCATCTTGTGCTCCTCGCGGCCGATCGAGAACCCCGGGGAATCACGGCGGACGACGAAGGCTGAGATGTTCTTCCCGCGACTCCCCTGCGGATCCGTCACCGCGAACATCAGATACGTGTCGGCCGGTCCGGCGTTCGTGATGAACCGTTTCGTTCCGGTGAGCACCCAGCCCCCTCCGTCGCGGATCGCGCGGGTGCGCATGGCGGCAGCGTCGGATCCCGAGCCGGGCTCGGTCAGGCAGTAGGCGATCTGCCGCTCGCCGCGGACGACCGCACCGAGGACGTCCTTCCGCTGCGTGTCACTGCCGGCGAGCATGATCGGGATGGACCCCAGCCGATTCACCACCGGGATCTGTGAGACGGCGGCCGACCAGCGGCTGATCTCCTCGACCAGGAGGACGAACTCGATGGGCCCTCCGGAGCCGCCGACGTCCTCCGGATACCCAACGCCCATGAGCTCGTTGTCTACGAACAGCCGGTGCATGTCCCAGGGGAACTCGTCGGCCTCGTCGATCTCCGTCGCGCGCGGCCCGACCTTCTCGTCGACGAGCCGGCGAACGGTCTGGCGGAAGAGCTCTTGCTCCTCGCTCAGCCGGAACCCCTCCATCGCGCTCACCCTAGCGCAGCCGGTTTGACGCTGGCGCGGAGAACAGCAATAACTGGCGGACCAAACCGCGAGGAGGTTCCGCAGTGCCCAAAGACCTATACGCCGTCGGCGAGATCCCGCCCATCGGGGACGTTCCGAAGCGCATGCATGCGCAGCTCATCAGGCCGGAGCGATTCGGCGATCCGGAGAAGGCGTTCCAGATCGAAGAGATCGAGGTTCCCGATCCCGGCCCCGAGGACGCGCTCGTGCTCGTGATGGCCGCCGGGATCAACTACAACAATGTGTGGGCGGCGCGCGGGATCCCGGTCGACATCACGAAGGTTCACGGCCGGTTCGGCGAACCGACCGATTTCCACATCGGCGGCTCGGACGCTTCGGGCGTCGTCTACGCGACCGGCGACAAGGTGAGCACCCTCAAGATCGGCGATCGGGTCGTCGTGCACTGCGGTCAGTGGGAGTCCGACGACCCGATGGTGAAGGCCGGCGAGGATCCGATGTTCGCGAACTCGTTCCGGATCTGGGGCTACGAGTCGAACTGGGGATCGTTCGCGCAGTTCACGAAGGTCCAGGCGCATCAGTGCATGCCGAAGGCGCCGCACCTCACGTGGGAGGCGGCGGCCGCGCCGACGCTGGTCGGCGCGACCGCGTACCGGATGCTGACCGGCTGGCCCCCGCACGCGGTGCGGCCGGGCGACGCGGTGCTGGTGTGGGGCGGCGCCGGAGGGCTGGGCTCGATGGCCATCCAGATCGTGCGCGAGCTGGGGGGCAAGGCGGTCGCCGTCGTGTCGAGCGACGACAAGGGTGAGTTCTGCAAGAAGCTCGGCGCGGTCGGCTACATAAATCGAAAACGCTTCGACCACTGGGGCGTGCCGCCGCACTGGACCGACACCGAGGGCTACAACAACTGGCTCACCGGCGCGAAGGGGTTCGGAAAGGCGCTTTGGGATGCGCTCGGGGAGAAGCGGAGCCCCCGCATCGTGTTCGAGCATCCCGGCGAGGACACCGTCCCGACGTCGATCTTCGTGGCCGACACCGGTGGGATGGTCGTGATCTGCGCCGGAACGACGGGCTACAGCGCCGTCGTCGATCTCCGCTATCACTGGATGCGGCAGAAGCGCTTCCAGGGATCGCACTTCGCCAACGACGAGCAGTCGAACGCGTTCAACGATCTCGTCGTGGCCGGCAAGATCGATCCGTGTCTGTCGAAGACGTTCTCCTTCGAAGCGATCGGAACCGCGCACCAGCTGATGTTCGAGAACCGCCACCCCGAAGGAAACATGGCGGCGCTCGTGAGCGCGCCGGAGCCGGGGTTGAAGGATCTGCCGTAACGGTTGCCGCCACGCGATCGCGGGGAAGAACGCCTCGACCAGGAGGTGATCGCATGGGTCGGTTCGGCTTGGGCTCGACGTTCAGGATCCGGGACCGGAAGTTCTACGGCTTGCGAGGGTTCGAAGGGAAGCCACTCCACCCGCCGTTCACCGATATCCCCGTCGGCGCATACGTCATCGCGCCGGTCCTCGACGTGATCGGGTACATCGGTCGCGACCGGACGTGGGGACGCGACCTCTTCGTCGCGGCCGGCTACACCTTGCTCGCCGGCGCGATCGGGTCTCTGTTCGCGGTGCTGACCGGCTTCGTCGACTGGCTCAAGATGCGGCCGGGTTCGGAGGTGCGCCGGATAACGAACAGCCACTTCCTCGCGATGGTCGTCACGAACGTTCTCGTGGTCACGGATCTCCTCCACCGGCGCGGGATCGACGAAGAGGTGGTTTCCGTGGGGCTCATGATCCATAGTCTCGCCGTGCTCGTCGTGATGACGTTCGGCGCCGCGATCGGCGGTTCACTCGTATTCGACAAGGGGTACCGCGTCAGGATGCGGCAGGCGGCCGCCGGCGAGCCGGGCGAGCAGGCTTAGCCTTCGCCGAGGCGGGCTTCACGACCGGCGCCGGCTCCGGCTTGGTCGCGGGCTTCGTCGCCACCGGTCGCTTCGCGAGCGGCTTCAGATGCGCGCCCTGCCCGGCGGTCGCGATCGGCTTGCCGATCTTCACGCGGCTGATCTGCGTGTCGCGCGCATGGAAGTACGCAGCGACCAGTCCGGCCTCGGCTTCGATCGCGGCCATCGCGCGGGGCGCCGGCTCCTCGAAGAGGCCGATCCGGATCGCGATCCGCTTGTCGGCGAGCGTGTAGTCCCACAGCCCGGCGACCTTCCCTTCGACCAGGATCATGCTTGTAGCGTTGCCACCTTTGTCGTACAGGTAGGGCAAGACCTCGGCGTCGGCGAAGCGCGTCCGCGACGGTTCCGCGTACCCCATCGTGTAGGAGTCCCATGCCGGCAGGAGGTTGACGCGGTTCGCGACCGGCCGCGTCCCTTCGAAGCCGCGAACGTCCTTCTCGAACATCAGGAGGCCGTCCCCCAGGTCGGCCGGATCGTGGGCGCGTATCGCGGCCTCGGCCTGGGACGCCGGCACGCCGGCCCACCACGCGAAGTCCTCGACGGTGACCGGGCCGAACGCCTTGATGTAGTCGCCCGCGAGCCAGGTCAGCGCTTCCGTTGGGTCGGCGTCCGGGAGCTCGTGCCCGAGCCAGACGCGCATCGCGGCGTACGTGAAGAGGTTGGACTGCACCGTCTTCGGCTTCACGCGGATCAGCTTGCCCTCCGCGCAGAGTGCCTGAAGGACCGGCGTTAGCTTCTCCGGCGGATCCTTGATCGCCTCGCGGATCGCGTCGGCGGTCATCGGCCGCCCGGCGGCCAACAGGATCTCCCGTTCGAGCCGCGTGTACTCGTCCTCGGTTATCCCTTCGCGTTTCAGGAGAAACACGTACGGCGCTGAGGTATCGGTCGCATGGAACGCCATGTGCGCGGTTTCGACGTGCAGCATCCACACCGTTCGGCGCATCGCCGGCAGTCGCAACGCGATGCGCGACTCGACCGCGCCCTCCACCATGCCCTGCCCGAGTCGCGGGACGCGCGCGAGCAGCGAGAGCGCGCCTTGTGGGTTCGCGCTGTAGACGCCGATGATCGAGCGGAGGCAATCGTCGATGCCGCGGGACGACCGGTCCAGCCGCTGGCGTCTCCACGACCACCAGCGGATCTGCTCGAGGTCGGCGCTCACCCGGCTCCCGCGCCGCTCGCCGAGCTCGCGCTACACCTTGATGATCAGCGCGTCGCCCTGACCACCGCCGCCGCAGAGCGCCGCGGCACCGGTTCCGCCGCCGCGCCGCTTGAGCTCGTTGGCGAGCGTGAGGATCAGGCGCGCGCCGCTCATCCCGATCGGATGCCCGAGCGCCACCGCACCGCCGTTGACGTTGACGCGGTCCTCGGAGACGCCGAGATCCTTGCCCGATGCGATCGCGACCGACGCGAACGCTTCGTTCATCTCGTAGAGGTCCAGCCCCGCCGCGTCGAGGCCGGCCTTCGAGGCCGCCGCCTTGATCGCGTTCGCGGGCTGCAGGTGAAGCGAGTTGTCCGGGCCGGCGACCTGACCGTGCGCGACGACGGTCGCGATCGGTTCGAGTCCCAACGATCTTGCCTTGTCGGCGCTCATCACGACCATAGCCGCGCCGCCGTCGGAGATCTGCGAGGCGTTGCCCGCGGTGATGGTGCCTTCTTTCTGGAACGCCGGTGCCAGCTTCGCGAGCGACTCGGCCGTGGTGCCCGGCCGGATGCCCTCGTCCTCTTCGATCAGGATCGGCTCGCCCTTGCGCTGCGGGATCTGCACCGAGACGATCTCGTCGCGCAGGCGGCCGGCTTTGGTCGCGTCGGCGGCGCGCTCGTGCGAGCGAGCGGCCCACTCGTCCTGCTCGGCCCGGCTGATGCCGCGCTTGGAGTTCACGGTGTCGGAACCGTCGCCCATGTGCTTGTGGTCGAACGCGTCCCACAGGCCGTCCCAGATCATCAGGTCGACGAGCTTGGCGTCGCCCATCCGTGCGCCCGTGCGTCCCTTGGGCATCGCGTACGGGGCGTTCGTCATGGACTCCATGCCGCCGGCGATCGCGATCTCGATCTCGCCGGCGCGGATCAGCGTGTCGGCGAGGTGGACGGCGTTCAAGCCGGACAGGCAGACCTTGTTGATCGTGATGGCCGGTACGTCCATGGGGATGCCGCCCTTGGTCGCTGCCTGGCGAGCCGTGATCTGCCCCTGGCCGGCCTGCAGCACCTGACCCATGATCACGTAGTCGATCTGCTGGCCGGACAGGCCCGCGCGCCGCAGCGCTTCGGCGATCGCGAATCCGCCCAGATCCATGGCGGTGAAGTCGGCGAATCCTCCCAGGAACTTGCCGATCGGCGTGCGTGCGCCGGAGACGATAACCGTTTCGCTCATCGAGAGAACCCCCTGCTCTTGAGGCCTTCTGGCGCGATCTGCCAGGTTCTCCATCCTAGCGCGCCACGCGGAGCGGGTAGAATCCGGCCGATGTTCGACCGGGTAGACCACGTGGGCATCGCGGTGAAGGACCTCGAAACCGCGATCGCCTTCTACGAAGCCGCGTTCGGCGTGAAGCTCGCACACCGCGAGACCGTTGAGGAACAGGGCGTCGAGGAAGCGATGTTCCGCGTGGGCGAGTCCTGGATCCAGCTCCTCCGGCCGCTCGGTCCGAACACCCCCGTCGGCAAGTACATCGAGAAACGGGGCGAAGGTGTGCACCACATCGGGTACGGCGTGTCGGACCTGAAAGCCGTCCTGGAGCACCTGAAGGGCGAGGGGATGCAGCTGATCGACGCCGAGCCACGTCGGGGCTCACGGGGATCGATGGTCGCGTTCGTTCATCCCAAAAGCGTCGGGGGCGTTCTGGTCGAGCTGGTGCAGGAGTGACCTCGGTCCGGTGACGTCGCGCCCCGTCCCGCCCGAAGTCTCGATCGTCATCCCGGTCTACAACGAGCAAGAAAGCCTCCCCGAGCTGGCCCGGCGATTGCGCGCCGTGCGTGACTCGCTTCCGCCGAGCGAGGTGATCCTTGTGGACGACGGCTCGACCGACGGCTCCAGCGCCGCGCTCGACGCGCTCCACCGGGAGGATCCCTGGTTCCAGGTCGTGCGCTTCACGCGCAACTTCGGCCAGACCGCGGCGATGGCCGCCGGGTTCGACCACGCGCGCGGGCGCGTGATCGTGACGATGGACGCCGACCTCCAGAACGACCCCGCCGACATCTCGAAGCTCCTCGCGAAGCTCGATGAAGGCTTCGACGTCGTCAGCGGCTGGCGCGTCGATCGCAAGGACAAGTATTGGAGCCGGCGGATCCCGAGCGGCATCGCGAACCGGCTCATCTCGCGGATCTCCAAGGTTCAGCTCCACGACTACGGCTGCACGCTGAAGGCCTATCGCCGCGACGTCGTCGATGAGCTCGAGCTGTACGGCGATGCGCACCGATTCCTGCCGGCGCTCGCCGCGGTCGTGGGGGACCGCGTCGCCGAGATCCCGGTCACGCATCACCCGCGCGAGCACGGTCGCTCGAAGTACGGGATCTCTCGCGTGTCGAAGGTCTTCCTCGACCTCCTCGCGCTCCCGTTCATGTTGCGCTTCTTCAACCGGCCGATCCGGTTCTTCGGCGGATTGGGGCTGATGTTCGGCGCGGTGGGCTCGGCGGTGCTCGGCTACCTCGCGTACCAGCGGCTCGTGCTCGATCGCTCGATCGGGACGCGGCCGCTGCTGTTCCTCGGTGCCCTGCTGGTGATGATGGGGGTGCAGTTCATCTCGCTCGGCCTCATCGGCGAGCTGGTGATCCGTACCTACTACTCGTCCCGCGGACGCCACGCGTACCACGTCCGGCGCGCGCTCACCGGATGCACGCCGGGCCATCACACCTGCGGCGCCGGAGAGACGATCACGCTTTCGTAGGCGTTCTGCGCCGGGCCGAGGCGGCCGCGCGTGCCCATCGAAGCATCTCCCCGCGCAAGTGATCGAGCCCGGCCGCGCCGACCCGGTAGTAGATATCGCTTCCGAGTCGCCGCGGTCGGGTTCCCGAAGGCCGGAGCCCGACCGCGCTCGCGGTCGACGACCACGGGAACAGCTCGAGCTCAACGGGGAACAGGAAGACGGTGGAGCGGATCCAGCCGGTCGCCCGGCGTAACGGACACACACCGCTCAACGCAGGCGTCTCCAGGCGAACACTGGGGAGCTCGAGGACGAGACGTCCTCGGTCCACCTCGAGGCACCAGTGCTCATGCCCTTCCGGCGCGCCGCTCCCGACGTCGAGAAGAGCCAGATCGAGCGCGGTCGCTGCGGAGTCGGGCGGAAGGTTCACGACGCGCTCCATGTAGGACGGTCCGGGGAACCGATACGTCATCTCGGTGACCTCCTGGTCTCATTTGGGCTCCGGCTCACGGTAGAGGCGCTTTGTTTCACCGATGAGTCATCGGCGTGAAGTCGTGGTGAACGTCGGAGGAAACGGCCGGAATTAACCTGCGTTTCATGGGAACGAAACCGCCCCGCAACATGCGTGTGCCAGCATGCGCGCGGGAGGTGACGCGGATGGAGCTGATCGTAGGAGCGCTGCTTGAGGTCATGGACGACGAGGACTTGTGCGCGGCTCCGCAGCGCGACCGCCTCGATGAGGCGCTCGCGGCGCGCTGCGCGTCGCTGTAGGGCTCGGGCACCGGCTCGACGGTCACGGGGATTCGGCCGGGAGACCCAGCAGAAGATGCCCGCCAGGCCGGGACGTTCGCCGACGACGTCGGGCGTCCCGGCCCTTCTTTCTGTGCCGGCGATGCGCGAGATTTGATGGAGGGACGAAAAACTCTTTTACGCGGTCGTAACGGCGATGACACAGGGATGAAACAGGCGCCCGTTATGGTCGCTCCGACGCTCGAGGACTGGAGGTCGGATGGGCACACGCAAGCGCAGGTTGCTCGTGCTGGGGGGAGCCGCGGTCGTCTTCTTGATGGCATCCCCCATCGCTGCATGGGCGCAGGGGGCCGAGGGACCGTCGGCGGAGACAATCGCGATCGATACGGTCTGGACCCTGTTGGCGGCCTTCTTGGTCTTTTTCATGCAAGCCGGATTCGCGATGGTCGAGGCTGGGTTCACGCGACAGAAGAACGCCGCGAACATCGTGATGAAGAACCTGATGGACTTCGGCATGTCATCCATCGCGTTCTGGGCGGTCGGATTCGCGCTGATGTTCGGAGCCGGGAACGCGCTCTTCGGAACGAGCGGCTGGTTCCTCAGCGGTGGAGAGGGCACCTTCGATTCGCTTTCGTGGGCGACCCCGCCGCTTTCCGCGAAGTGGATCTTCCAGGTGGTGTTCGCCGGAACAGCGGCGACCATCGTTTCGGGAGCCATGGCAGAACGAACGAAGTTCAAGGCGTACATCCTGTACAGCGGCCTCATCTCGGGCCTCATCTATCCGATAGCCGGGCACTGGATCTGGGGTGGAGGCTGGCTCGCAACGCGAGGATTCCTCGACTTCGCCGGCTCGACCGTCGTGCATTCCGTCGGCGGATGGGCGGCCATGGTCGGCGCGATCATGCTCGGCCCGCGGATCGGCAAGTACGGTCCCGACAAGAAGCCTCGCGCGATCCCCGGGCACAGCATGCCCTTGGCCTTCCTCGGCGTGTTCATCCTGTGGTTCGGCTGGTTCGGGTTCAACCCCGGCTCCACCCTGGCGGCGAACGAGCTCGCAGCGCACATCGCCGTGACGACGAACCTGGCGGCGGCCGCCGGAGCGATCATGGCCATGTTCACCGCATGGATGTTCGGCAGGAAGCCGGACGTCGGCATGACCGCGAACGGTGCCCTGGCCGGCTTGGTCGCGATAACCGCTCCGTGTGCGTTCGTCGAACCCTGGGCGGCCGTCGTGATCGGAGGCATCGGCGGCGTGCTCGTGTACTTCGCGGTCAAGGCGTTCGATAAGGCCGGCGTGGACGATCCTGTCGGGGCGGTCTCCGTACACGCGATCAATGGTGTGTGGGGCACGCTCGCCGTTGGGATCTTCGCCGCCCCGCGCCTTGTGGAAGGACTGACCAACGTCACTCCTGGTCTCGCATACGGTCATGGCTTGGGCCAGCTCGGGACGCAGGCGCTCGGGGTGGTCGCCGTTGCCGGCTGGACAATCGTGAGCGCGGCGATCGTCTTCGGATTGATCAAGGCCACCGTCGGGCTTCGCGTGAGTCGTGAAGAGGAGATCGAGGGCCTCGATATCGGCGAGCACGGCATGTGGGGATACCCCGAAGCTTTCCTCGGGCCCACGGCACTCGCGACGCCGGAGGCGATCGCGACCGCACGAAACGGCGTGAAAGCCGAAGCGGACGTGGTGCATCCCAGGATCTAGTCACGCGCACGCCGAGGGTGGAGGAAGGATGGTCCTTCCTCCACCTTGGCTTCTCAAGTCAGGGGCGCGGGACCGGCTGGCAGGATGCGTCGCTTCACCGGTTCGTCCGACAAAGATTTAATCCGCAGGAAACACGGGCGAAAAAGGCCGGTAACGTCCCTCACCTACTCTGGGAGCATGACGAACGCGGCTCCGGTCACGATGGGGGCCATCGTCCTCGGCAGATTGTGGGTAGACGTCGAGAGCTACCGCGCCGAGTTCGCCGGTCGCGCTCTCACCCTCTCGCGCTCCCAGCTCGAGCTCCTCGCGATCCTGGCCGCCAATAGGAACCGCGTTGTGTCCCGAGACGAGCTTTCCGAGGCGCTTCGGCTTGCGCGAGGCCGGTCGGTCGACGTCCTCCTGTCCGGCCTGCGGCGTGAGATCGGGCGGGACTTCGTGAGGAATATCCGCAACCGCGGCTGGATCGTCGAGCCCGGCACGCTCGAAGAGCGGTAGCCGGCATGGATGCGGCGCCGCTCCTATTGCGGCTGTTCGCCGTCCTCGTCGCGGCGCGGATCGCCGCCGAGGTCGCGGAGCGCTTCCGCCAGCCGGCCGTGCTGGCAGAGATTGCGGCGGGGATCATCATCGGTCCGTCGCTTCTGGGCCTCGTGCACCATGACGAAGCCCTCTCGCTCCTGGCCGAGCTCGGAGCGATCCTGTTGCTGTTCGAGGTCGGTCTTCACATGGACCTCGCCGATCTCCGGAGCGTCGGTGGGGACTCCATCCGCGTTGGCGTTATCGGGGTCGCCGTACCGATGGGTGGAGCGCTGGCCGTGGTTCGGGTGGTGGGTGTCGACGGATCCGCGGGACTGTTCCTCGCCGCCGCGCTCACGGCGACCAGCGTCGGCATAACCGCCCGCGTGTTCGCGGATATGCGCGCCCTGACCACGCCCGAGGCCCGGACCGTGCTCGGAGCGGCGGTCGCAGACGACGTCATCGGTCTACTCATCCTCACCATCGTGTTGCGGGTCTCGACCGGCGGCGGTCTGGATGCGGCCGGCGCGGCCGGCGTGCTCGGGGCGGCGCTGGCGTTCGTGGTCGTCGGAACCGCCGTCGCTCACTGGATCGTTCCACGCGGCCTCGCCGCGGTCGCAGAACGGGCACGCGCCGATGGCACGCTGCTGGTCGCCGGCGTCGCCCTGGCGCTGGGGCTTGCAGGCGTCGCGTCGTGGGCGAAGCTGGCCCCGATCGTCGGCGCGTTCGTGGCAGGCGTCGCCGTGGGCTCGAGCTCGGCCGCCGACGACCTTCAGCGGAGGCTGGCGCCACTCGGCCACCTGCTGATCCCGATCTTCTTCCTGTCGATGGGGGTCGACACCCAACTCGGAGCGTTCACCGACTCGAAGGCCATGGCCATCGCCGGCGTGCTGCTCGTCGTCGGCTTCGCCGGGAAGATCGTGGCCGGCCTCGGAATGAAGCGCGGATCAGGCGACCGTCTGCTGGTCGGCATCGGGATGATCCCTCGCGGAGAGGTCGGGCTGATCTTCGCCGCACTCGGCCTGTCCGGCGGGATCCTCGACGCGCAGCAGCACGCCGCGCTGATCCTAGTGGTGCTGGCGACGACCGTCGCGACGCCTCCACTTCTTCGCGAGCGGACGCGGCGCATCCGCCGTGCGGCGACGGCCGCGATATCTCCGATCGAGCCACCCGGGGGCTGGCTCGAGATCACCGCCGAGACGGTCGAGCTCTCGACGATGCTGGGAGCAGAGCCGCCCACCGAGGAGGCCGCGCGGATCGGGCTCGACGCCGCGATCGCGTGCGCCACGCGGCGTCCCGGCGGGCGCTTGCTCTCGTGGCTCTCGGCGTTGCCGGACGAGTCGGTGATCTGGGATGAGGACCTGCGCCGCCGGCTCGTCGCTTTGCTGCTGGCCGGCTCCGGGCGTTCCTGGAGGTTCCTCGAGCTCAGCGGCCTGATCGCGATCCTCCTCCCCGAGATCGACGCGGCCTTACGCCGTCGGATCCGGGATCCGTTCGACCTGGATCCCGTCGGTGCGATCGTGTGGCAGGAGCTGTCCGATCTGACGGCTCTCATCCGAGCCGGGAAGGATCCGGCGGTCGAGGTGTGGGAGCGGATGGACAGGCGCGACCTGGTCGTGCTCGGCGCGTTGGCGCGCGGGGCATTCGACGGGCGGGGGAGCCCGGAGGCAGTCTCCCGTTTCGCGAAGGGGATCGGACTCCCCTCGGCGGACGCCGAGACGGCGGCCATGCTGACGGCCGAACGGCACATCCTTCCCGCGGCGGCGACCCGGCTCGACCTCGGCGCCGAAGAGGACGTCCTCGAGATCGCGTCCCACATCGGGACGAAGGAGCGGGCGGACGGCCTGTACGTGCTGGCGACGGCGAGTGCATCCGATCCGACCCAGCGCGAAGCGATCCGCGAGCTGTGGAAGCTCGTCTCCGATGTGCTGTCGGACCCTGAGCTGGTGGATGCGTCGGCGTCGGATCTGCTCGAGCTCCGGCGCGACGAGGTCGGCCGCGCTCTGGAACCAGTCCTCCCCCGCGATGAGGTCCGGGCGCACCTGGCCGACGCGCCGCGCCGGTATCTCCTTTCGCAGGACGTCGCGGCGATCGCTCGGCACGTCCGCATGACCGAGACGCGCCCCGTCCGCGGAGAAGTGCGTCTCGAAGCCGAGCCGGACGGCGAGCCCGGACGATGGATCTTGCACCTCGCGTTCGTCGACCGGCGCGCCGCGCTCGCCGATGTCGCCGGCGCGATCTCCGCGAAGGGGATCTCGATCGACGAAGCCGTGGTTTCCACGTGGCGGAGCGGTATCGCCGTCGACGTGTTCCAGGTTTCTGCCGGCCCGCGGACGGATTGGGACGAGCTAAGGAGCGCGGTCACAGCCGCGCTCGACGGCGAATCAGAAACGCCGGTCGAGCCGGTCGACGCGACGGTCGCATTCGACGACCGCGCCTCGCCTTGGCACACGATCGTCGAGCTCCGCGCGCCAGACCGCCGGGGGTTGCTCGCGCGCGTCGCCGCATCGCTCGCCCGGGCCGGCGCGCAGATCCATCAAGCGACCGCCGCCACCCGCGACGGCGAAGCCGTCGATACTTTCTTCGTCACGGGCCGGCGCGGCGGCAAGCTCGATCCGGCGGAGCAGCGATCGGTGCGGGCCGCGCTCGCCGGAAAGCCGGTTCGACGCTTCCGCCCGCGCTTCGCGGTCCGAGACGCCGGCCGGCTCGTCGCCGGGTCGCGGAGGGACTAGCCTCAGCCGGGCACGCGACCGGTCAGCAGGAGCATGATCGCCCAACGTTTCAGGCCTGGGATGCGTGCGAGCCCCCGGTCGACCGCATCCCAAAGGCTTCCCCATGATCGCGGTGCCGGCGGCGTGTAGAGGAGTCGTTCCAGACGCACGTCCTCGAGCCCGGCCGCACGTCCCCACGCCTCCAGCGAGGCCGGCGAGATCTTGAAGACGTTGCGTTCGGCCGGCGTCGAGGCGCCGACGAGCATCGTTGAGGGGAACTTCCAGTTCGGCTCCATCGCGGCGACCCGGCCGCCGGGCCGAGTGACGCGCGCCAGCTCCGCAACGCCGCGGCCCGGCGACGAGAGGTGGTGCAAGGTTCCCGAGCAGAACGCCGCGTCGAACGTTCCATCGGCGAACGGCAGATCATGCGCATCGGCGATCCCGAGCGCGACCCGCCCCGTGTACGGCTCGAGCCGCTGCGAGGCGATCGCGAGCATCGGCTCGGAGGCGTCCAGCGCCGTCACGACGACCGTCGTGTTATCGAGGAGCCATCGCGCGTGAAGCCCCGTTCCGGTGCCGACCTCGAGCACATGACCGCCGCGCGACGCGCCCAGCGCGTCGGCGATG
>JBBDRM010000011.1 GCA_040905475.1 Actinomycetota bacterium | reverse complement strand
CATCATCGCGGCGGGCTGTCCACTATCCGCTGTCTTCACACACCCCCTTCCCGACAGCGCCGAGGCAACAAATGGTTCCTCGGGTCACCAGAGGCGGCAAGTCCTACCCGCCAAGGTCCGCATTAGGAAGGGATCGGCGGCAGCGTGTCACTAACGCACTCTCAAGATCGCCTCCCGTAGGCGCTCAATGGATGCCGGCCTACGACATGGGCCATAGGTGACAACTGTGCCGTCCGCGAAGAATATCTCGATGTTGACCCCAACGGAACAGGTCTGCGGAATCACAGCCGGCAACGGGTCAGGGATGGCGTCAAATACAAGAGCCAGTTGCTTCTCGCCGGCCCGCGCGTCACGTGAGAACACCGGAGCGGTGATTCCCTCTGGAATTGGCACAATAGCAACTCGCACCACGTCTATTCGGTTCCGTACATCTAGTCCGCCTGTTTGACGAGTAATCAACCAAACAACTATGCCAAGACCAACTAAGAGGGGCACAGCAAGCGCGAGACGCGTTCCCCTGCTGATCGAAGACATCGACACGGTCAAGGGCCTATGGGGCAAGGGCCAGCACAACCTTCCTGTTGACGTGTGACCCCGAGGAACCTAGCTCCAAGCTCCGTTCGCAATCTCCAAGACCTGATCACGTGTAAGACTTGGCGCCACCACGTCATACCGCACATTGCCTTCGACCCACATCACGCTATACCTGCTTCCGTCGGCCTGATGCAGCAACAGAGCAGGCACGCCGCTCTTCAACGCCGTCGCTTCAGATGTCGGCCCGCACGGAAGCTTATCTCCCCCAACAGCCGCTCCCGTGCCAACGTTGCCGGCTGCAGTGTCCTGGGCGAACTTCGCGAAGTCCGGTGGCCCCTGCCAGAGAGACTCCTGGAACAGCAACTTCCCGAAATTAGCGGTGTCGAACACCAGTGTCAGCCCTCGCGGGCTCCCCGAGGATTCCGATGCAGGGGGAGTAACAAGCATCTTCTGCGGGGTACCAAGCCCGTTCGGCATCCGTGGAGGAAAATCTAGCTGCGGGGCCGCGAGTGCCATTACGGCGACCTGATCCCCGGCAATCGGATTATTCCAATCTTGGATTCCAATTCCGCCCATGCGGGCACAGGCGCCGCTAGAAAACCCACTTGAGACACCCGACGCAGATTCAGAGGAGGATCGCTGAGCCTGCTGGGGCCCGCACGCTACGACGCCAAGCAGCAGCAGACCACTTGAAGCCGCGAACCAGTATCTCACTCTGGACATGGATATCCCACCTGAATCTCGTAGTCGTCGTCGTGGATCCGATGGCGACCCCAACCGGGGATGCAGTTCGGAGGCGTCGAATACCAAGCATTGCCTCCCCATGAAAGCCAACCGGCGTCGGCGGGCTGAGTCGCGTAGTACAGAATGTTGAAGTGGTCGTACGCGTTCGTGTCATCGCCGCCGAAGATCCCAGTCTCGCCCGTCGCAAGCCCCTTCTTCATTACTGTGTTGGTGAAGGAGCCAACAAGACAGTAGGTGCCGTTGTTATCGTCGTCGTAGTAAAGAGCCCAATTGAAAGTCTCGCCCCCGGGCCCCAAGCTATTGAAGGTCTTGAACCGCGCGGAGTGCGGCGTCAAGAACGTATTGGTTGCGCAATTCCAGCCGAACTCGCCGTAACCTATCGCGACGCTATTAACTTGGTACTCGATGAACCCGCGGTAGACGTCCCCGCTGCCATCGTTCTCCTTGAACCAGCCTATCTCGATTGCGTCGAGTTGGTTGTTGCCGATGCCACGCATATGAACGGTGGCATGATGATCCCTGAAACCCGGGCACACGCCGAGGGCACTATTTCGAATCGGGACGCGGCCCTTGACTCCGCGGCTCTCAAAGAGATTCGATCCCGTTCGTCGAACGAACGTATTTCGCTCTCCTGAGTAGCAAACCAGGGCCTGGGCATCGGTGACGGGCAGGATCAATCCTAGGAGAACTACAATCAGAAGCGGCCCCCGAATCCGCATCATGTTGCCTCCCTCGTGAGGAGTTTGAATCCGCCTGCCACGCTTCGCTGTCAATAGGGGCCACGTCAACCGAGAACCGACCTCCTTCGCTGTGCTCAACGGGCTTCGTTCGGTTAGACGAGGGTTGGCGGAATGGGTTCCACGGTCTTCCTTCTGGGCGTGCCCGTGAACTCAACTACGGAGCTTTCGTCCTATCAAGAGCCGAGACGGCCGTCTGGAGGGCGTCCGAAGGGTTCAAAAGCTGTCCACTTAGGACGACTGAAGTTTTCGCTGGTCAGAGGGCCGATTTTCACGATCGCTCGTGTGCACCCGTTTGCATTTTGAAATCGAAAATCGCAAGGTATTTCGCCGATCGAGCGTCCAGTCCGCTGGACAGCGTCACCTGACAAATCGGCGCCAGAGGAGGCTGAAATCCGCCGAACCGCAATCCGATGCGTTCGGGTCAGGAATCGGTATCGCGCGCGCCCTTTGCATGCGCGGGCAATCGCTCCGCACGCCAGAAACTGGGAGATTGCCCGCGTGCACGCTTGAACGCGCGGCTGAACGCCTCTTCGGACTCGTATCCGACGCGCCTCGCGATCGCCCCGGCAGTCGCTTCTGTACTCGCGAGCAGATCTTGGGCGACTCGCATGCGCCACTCGTTGACGTAGCGCATCGGCGGCAAACCGAGGACGTCGCGGAAGCGTTCGTCGAGCAAGGATCGAGACACTGCTGCCTCCGCGCCCAGATCAGCGACGGTCCATTTTCGCTCGGGGGCGGCATGGATGGCCTTCATCGCCGGCGCGAGCACCGGATCGCGCAGACCTGCAAGCCAGCCGGCGTGAGAAGCCGGGGCGTTCGCAAGATGCAGCCGCAAGACCTCGACGAGCAGCAGCTCGGGCAACTTCGTGGACCGAATAGGGCTGTGACTCGATGTTCCCTCCAGCGCATACGTGATGCTGGCGTCGAACCAGTTCCTGGCCGGACCGGGCGATGGTCGAACCACGAACGCGGGAGGAAAGACACGTAAGTCGCGGTCGAACAACGGATCCTCCGAATACAGGCAGCCGCACACGATGTCCGTTTGGGCGCCGCCTTCCCCGTAGCGAACGACCGGCATCTCGGTCCAAGGAGGCATCGGGACCACGCTCACGATGGAGACGGGCTCAACCGGCTCGACGCCGCCCATCACGAACTGATCGCCGTACGGGACGACGATCACCTCCCCGGCGCCGGCCCAAATGCGCTCGCCCTCCGGCGTAAGGGAAACCCAACAAATTCCCGATGCGACGACGTGGAACAGCACGAGGCGCTCCGCACCCGGATGCATCATCGCAGCGAACATCGGGCCACCCTGGTCGGCTAACGCCCAGCGCTCCGTGTACTCGGCACGCATGAAGATCGAGCCATCGAGACGGACACGTTCCAACGCTTCGTCGAGCGGTTCGAGCGGCTGCTGGTGGTCATCGCTCATGGCTGGGCCAACTGTGGTGTTTCGATCAGGATTCCCGGTTTCGCCGTCATGGCCAGGTGCCCTTCTCCCCTCGATACTCGAGCCCATTATCAGTGGCGGCGAAAACAAGGTCCAGCAGAGGAGGGGAGCACAGTGAGCCAGTCGGAAGCAGTTTCATTCAGCCGGTACGGCGGCAGTGCGCCCGAGAATTACGAGCGGTACTTCGTCCCGGCGATCGGATCGCCCTTCGCGACGTCGTGCCTCAACGCAGCCGGGCTTCGTCGAGACGAGCGTGTGCTTGACATCGCATGCGGCACCGGCGTCGTGACGCGGCTCGCAGCTGAGCGAGTCGGCTCTGGCGGTACCGTTACCGGGCTCGATGTCAATCCCGGCATGCTGGCGGTCGCCCGCTCGGTTCCTTCGCCGGGCGCGTCGATCGAGTGGCACGAGGCGAACGCCGAATCGTTGCCTCTCCCAGACGGGTCGTTCGATGTGGTGGTCAGCTCCCTGGGGCTGCAATTCGTCCCCGACAGATCAGCGGCACTCCGGGAGATGTGGCGCGTCCTCGTTGCAAACGGGCGGCTGGCCATTGCAACGGTTGGGCCGACACCCGCGCTCTTCGCCACCCTCGAGCAGGCGCTCGCGCGCCATGTGAATCCGGAAACGGGCGCGTTCATGAAGGTCGTCTTCTCTCTGCACCAACCCAACGATCTCGAGAGGTTGACGAGCGGCGCCGGATTCCGCGACGTCGAGGTTCGCTCCGAGAAACTGACGTTGAAGTTTCCCAGCGCGGCGGAGTTCCTCTGGCAATACGTCCACAGCACTCCGTTAGCCGCCGCCGTCGCAGGGATAGACGACGCCCGTCGCGCCGCGTTGGAACACGACTTCGTGTCCGGATCGCGATCATTCGTGAACGACGACGGGACTGTTAGCGACGACGTCAACGTCGTTCTGACCACTGCAAGGAAGTGAGCGACGCTTCGATCAGGCGAAAGCGAAGGGTGAGCGATCGCCTCGCCCCCGCGTCCCGGAGGAGGGGAACCATGGCAGAGCACCAGAACGTCAAGACGATCAGCCGCATGACCCAGGCAGGACTCGATGGGGACATCGCTACGCTCGAACTGCTCTTCACCGAGGACATGGTGATGCACGTCCGCGGCACCTTCGCCGGCGTCGGTGATCACCGAGGCGCGAGCGGATTCGCGAACTGGGTGCGTGCCCAGCTCGAGATCACCAAGGGCGACTTGAAGCTGGACCAGCTATTCGCGATCGCTGAGGGTGACTGGGCCGCAGAGTGGGAGCGCGCGGTCTTCGGTCGCGACGGAAAGACGCTCGAGCAATACGACGCTTTCATCTACCGTTTCGAGGATGGCCGCATCGCGGAGATGTGGATGATCGGCGCTGGTGGTCCCGAAGCAGCAGCGTTCTTCGCCTGAGACCGCAATCGCTCGCTCCCGATCTTCACCGTGTGCCAGACTGTCGGCATGACGGGCGCCGATCGGGGCGAGCCGCGTTCGAGCGAGAGGCATGGGCCGACGCATACGCCCACCTGGCCGAAGCCGACCGACCGGGCCACTCCATCCAGCAGGAGAGGAGAAGTGACTCGCACTCTCGTACGTGGTTCCCCAACTAAAACCACAGCCGCGACGCCGCGGACCTTTTCCGGGCGCGGGCGTCGAGAGAAACGGCATCCTCGGCGAGTGGCTGTGCTTCTCGACGTCGAAAGACGCTACGCCGGCCTCCCGACGGGACCCATGATGAAGCCGGTTTTGCTCGCCTCATCCCACAAGCGCGCATCCCAACACGCAAACGTGACGTTGTGCGACTCATCGGCGGCGACGGCTACGGCGGCAGCCAGGTGGATCGCGTCTGAAGCACGCACGGGATGTGTATCGGCCAGGGCAGCGGCCTCGCGCGCAAGCGCGTCGTCGAGCTCGACAATGGCCAACTGGGTCCAGCGCTGATCGAAGGCCCGGGAGGCCGAACGGACTTCGGAACGGGTTAGACGACGCTCCCGCGCCGCGCGAGCAAACGCAGCACGCGTCTCCACATAGGCGAGGCGAGCTGTTACGACGACCGTCGCGCCGGCAATAATCTCGAGTAGCTCGTCACGACCCGGTTCATCGATGAAGGCTTTGACGAGTGCGCTGGAGTCGGCGTAGACGTTCAGCGGCGATCCTCGCCGACATAGTCCGACACGGGGTGCCCCGGCTTGGGGCGCGGCGCGTTCGAAGGTGGCCGGAACCTGCGGCCCGACCATGTCACCCTGGCATCGGACATCAACTGTTCGAGGTGCTCGGAAACCCCGACCGGCACGATCCGAGCAACCGGCCGGCCGTGTTGGGTCACGACAACCGACTCGCCCTTCTGCACCCGTTTGAGATACCGGCTGAGGCCGTTCTTAAGCTCGCGGATCCCCACCTCCATGATGTGGCTACTATAGCAGAAAATGTGGCCACGCTGGTCCGGAGATGGCCCGGTCTAGCTTCGAAGCTGGCCAACACGCGCCGTCGGCACCAGCCAGCGTCATACCCACCAAAGCCAGACGAGTGGGTCGGTGCACCAGGTAGGCGTAAGGCTGTAGTAGACGAGGGCGTCAGCCCTCGGAGAATGTGACGACGACGGCGTGCGTCCGCCGGCCGATCAGCCCCGCGGAATCGGCGACCTCCAGCGTCACGCTCCACGTCGTCGTCCCCGGCGTCGCCGGATCGAAGTCCAGCCCGAGCTTCGCCGTGAACTCCTTGCAACTCTTCTCGATCGCGAAGCCGCCCCCGCCGCCACCGCTGCCCGGGAACGCGCTGCCCCTGCAGAGCACCTTCACCGTCCCCTGGTCGCTGACGGCCACCCATCGGAACCGCGTTCCGGAGATGGATCCATCCTCCTGATCCAAGCCGCTCCCTTGGAACGTGATCGTGGCGTCCTCGTCGAACGTCTGGCCGTCGCCCGGACGCGCGATCACGGCGTTGGGGACGTGCTCTCCCGGCGGGACGGCGAGCACCTCCAGCGCGCGTGTGGCCGACCCCGCGGGTCCGCCGTTGTTCCCGGTCACGACGATCGTGTATTGACCGGGCGCGATGTGGTTCGCGGGGATCGCGGCGATGTGACCCTGCACGCTGAACAGCACCCCGCCGCCGCCTTTCGGGGTCACGCGCCACGATACCTCGGCGTCGCTCAGCGGCTGGTTCGTATCTGGGTCGCCGGACGAGCCGATCAGCGCGATCGCCTGCGTGGAATACGGCTTGAGGCCGACGGCCGGGGCGACGATCGTCATGACCGGCGGTTGATCCACCACGTTGATCGTGACCGTCGCCGAGCCCGACACCCCGCGGATGTCGGATGCGGACGCGGTGACGGTATGGGTGCCGGCCGGCAGCGGCGCGATGCTCGCCGCACCTTTCTTGTTCTTGATCCTGGGATCGCGTTCGCCGTCGATGTGCCACGACACCGGCAGGCTGCGTTTGGCGAAGTCCGTCGCGCTCGCTTGCAGGTCGATCCATTCGGCGACCCCGAACGCGGAGTTGGGGCCCGGCGCAGTGATCGCGACCTTCGGCGGGCCGATCGTCACGCCGAGGGCGGAGGCAACGGCGGTGAGGGCGTCGATCCGTCGCTGCTTCGCGTCGGGATACGCGAACTCGGGCAGGACGCCGCCCGGGTGTGCCGTCGCCGTGACCACGTCACGGATCGTCACCGGGTCGAGCGAGGGGTTGGCCGCCTTGACGAGCGCGGCGACGCCGGCGACGAACGGAGCCGAATAGCTCGTTCCACACCCGGTAGACGCGTCCTTTCCTTGCGGGAACTGCGGCTGCTTCATCACGTACATGCAGTAGGGGGCGTAGATCTCAACCGTGCGATCCCCGGAGTCGCTGCCGTAGTTCGAGTCGTCGTGTCGGAGCGTGCTCACGCGTTCCGTCCCCCCAACGCAGAGGACGTGCTTGCTCTCGCAGGGGATCCACAAGGTGTTCTCTCCGCACTCTCCGAATCCGCATGTCTCCTGATCGACGTTGCGTCCGTCGTTGCCGGCGGCGGCCACGAGGACGGCACCGGCATTGATCATCGCCTTGAAATGCCGGTCGGCGGCCGCCTCCGACGCCGCCTTGAACAGCGATATCCGGTAGGTGAAGCTCATGTTGACGACGTCGGGACGCTCCTCCCGCACCACCTCCTTCATTCGGCGCAGGTTCGTCCAGCGCTCCAGGTAGTTCTCGTAGGCGACGAGCTCTGCGACCGGGCCGGCCGGGCCGGCGATCCCGTAGCCGTTGTCGTGGCGCGCCATCGCGACGAGCGTCACCTGGGTGCCGTGCCACGGACAGGGGTTGCCGCCCGTGCACGACATCGGGTTGGAGTCGCCCCAGTCCGCCTTGCGGAGCTTCCTCGTGAGCGGGAAGTCGGCGTTCGGATTGAATCCCCCGTCGGCGATCATCACTCGCACCTTGTTGCCGAGCTTGCCGTACCCCTCGAGGAGCTGCCACGCGGCGCCGACGCCGACATCGTGCACGCCGCCGGAGGAGAAGTGGAACCAGTCGAACGCATTGCCGGGGAGGTTGGCGGCTTCGTTGCTCGTCCCGTTGGAGATCGCCTCCGCGTCACTCAACTCGTTGAGAGACACCTCGATGCCGTGCTCGACCGACTCGCTCGCCGCGACCGCGATCAACCCCAACGTCTCTGCGTCGCTCGCGCGGAGCACACCACTGAGTTCGGGGTCGACCTTTGTCAGGTTTCGTACGGCGCGGGCGAGATCGGCGGCCGGCGGCTGAACGCGTACCAGGTGATCCACCGGATCGCCGGGCGCGGCGTCGTCCACCCGATCGACGACCCGGCCGTTCCATCTCCGCAACAAGCCGGCGAGCTGGGCGGGGTCGCGGACGCCCACGATCAGCTCGCCGCGCACGAGGTCGCCGGCGATCCCATCGGCGGTCGCGATACGGCCGACGGGACGGGCCGGATCGGCGTCGTCCAGCCCTTCAACCATCCGAGTGACCGGCGAAAGCGCCGGGTCTACCCGGAGCGACACCGGTTTGGCGCGCCGCGCCGGTTCGCGCCGGATCAGGACAACGCTGACGCCGGCGGCCGCGACGAGGGCGACGATGGTCGACACCAAGACGATACGGCGCCCCCGAGATCCGCGGCCGCCACCGCGCTCCTCCATCGTTCCCACCGATCGGCTGCCGGACGACGGGTCCATCTTGGACCTGGGAGCGCAGAAATTGAAGAGCTGTCCAGGCGATCGGGCGGTTCGGGGGAACCGGGATGGTTTGGTGGGACGTCCGGGACGTGGAGGCCGGGGGTCCAAATCCCCCCTTCCCGACTGCACCGCCGATCACGTCTTGAATTCGCCTACGTAGAGTCCCCCCATACCCGCATGCGGTCCGCTCGACGGCGCGTCGAGCACGAAGGCGACACGACGGCCGTCCGGCGCCGGCACGGATTGGTTGGCCTGGCCCCCGATGTCGCTCACGTGTGTCAGCCTGCGAACGTGGTTGGAACCGTCGAGCGCGATCACGAAGAGATCGAAGGGCCCTCCGACACCGGGGACTCCGGCGATAAAGCCGCTGATGCCGCGTAGGAGCCCGTCCGGATCCGAGGCGCGGTTCGACTCCTCGAGACCGAAGCGTTCGTTCGGAAGCAGATGCGTCTCGTTGTGCGACGGATGCTGGTAGAGGTGCCGCACCGCCCCCGTGCTCACGTCGATCTCGAACATCTCGCCATCGAGGGTCGGCTCGAACCCCCAGAACGTCAGCGCCTCGTCGTCGCGGGCGAAATCGTACGGCTCGCCGTAGCCGCCGAGCGGCGCCGGCGCCGGCTTCGGACGGATCGTTCGCCGGCTGGTGACGGCGGCGCGCGATCCGTCGTGCACCAGCTCGCCGGTCATCATCTGACCGAGGGTGAAGACCAATGACCACGCGATCCGGAAGCCTCCGCCGGGCGTGGTCCTCGGTGAGATCGCCACCTCCCCGGACGCGTCCACGTTCAAGGGCTGAGGCGGCGTCGCAGCCGACGGGGGCATCCAGTAGAGCTCCGTCGTCAGAAGGCCGGTGCGGCTGCCGCCGCCTTCCTCCGAGCTGCTGTTCCCCAGGTCCCGGCCGGCTTCGATCAGGAAGCTCGAATCTGGAAGGTGGTATATGCGTGTAACGAGCCCCTTCGGGCCCCAGCGGCAGGTCAGACATCGCACCTCACCGCTAGCTAGGTCGAGCTGGTATGCGGGACCATCCTTCGTGTCGAACTCGGTGAAGGCTAGACGTCTCCCGTCGGGTGACCAGTTGGGTCGGTCGCCCCAGTCGAGTACCCGTCGCATCTCGAACGGCGCGTGCAGGAAATCGATCTCATCGAACGCGGCTGCGGCTTCGGGGTGGAGCGGAGCAGCGAGTGCGGACGCGAACGGCTTCGTCATTACGATGAACACTCCGACGAGTCTCCAGACGCGGCTCGCTCTCGCCTCCGGCCTCACGCCGTGAAGTCCATGAGCAGGATGCCGTCGCCCTCGCCCTCCTCGCCCTCGATCTTGAGTCCGAAGGCCATGTGCGTGCCGTCGGGCGATACGACCGGGTTGTTGGCGCCGTAACCCTTGTAGTAGTCGAACGTGGTGAGTCGCTCGAGAGCCCCTGAGCCATCCAGGGAAAGCCGCCAGATGTCGAGCTGTCCGGGAAACAGCGTGATCGTGAGGTCCCGCTCGACCAGCACGTAGCCACCCGCGGGATCGATGCCCTCGGCCTCCTCGTAGAACAGGGAGGTTGGCGCGTAGTCGGTGACCGCACCGGTGTCTAGGTTGACGCCCATCGGTTGGCCGCCATTGTGGAAGTACGCGGTGAAGATGAGCTCGTCATCGGGATCGGCGTCGCCGTCGTCGAGCGACCTGAAGTCCTGCGCTTCGACGGCGGGGGTGTCGAGCGAGACGTCGTGCTTGTCGAGGACAACGGACCGATCGGCCATCGTGGGTGTACCGTCGCTACCGTAGACGATTCGCCCTGTCAGGATCTTCGACTCCCCCATGAGGGCCTCGACGAACACGTCGGGCACCTTCGTGAAGTCGATGGTCGACTGATTCCACGCGATGCGAGTGGAATCCGGGTGCTTGGACAAGGCGATCCCCTCCCAGCAGGTCTCACCCAGGGGTACCGGGGCCCGAGTGCCGAGGGGCTGCTGGAGGATCCACAGCCGGCCCCGGAACCGGTCGCCCTCGGGGTCCTCGGCGCTGCGCTGGGTCAGTGCGCACATGACGACGTCGCCGTTGCTCAGGTGGTGGGCGCGAAGAACGCCGGCGGGGACGTATTGCTCGGTCAAGTTGGTGGTGGCTCCTGTGGCCAGGGTGTATTCCCACAAGTCTCCGATCGGCGCGTCGAGGACCAACAGGCGCTCACCGTCGGGGGACCAGTCCGCTCGCTGCGGTGCGCCGCCATTGGGTAGCTGGATGTCGAGCAGGCGGATGTTGTCGGGGAGATTATCGACCGGCGAGCCGTCTCGGGTTCCCTTATTGGGATCGAGGCTCACCACGGGAATCTCGAATGCGACGCTCGGTTGAGGCACCGCCAGCACGAGTGCAAGGGCGAGGGCAGCCGTGAGAGCATCGGCGAGAGATATCCGGACCCAGGCCATGCGCGCATTTTAGGTTATGCAAGAAGGTTCTTGCAACGCTCAAGCGAAGGGAGGCCGTACAGTTCGGCTCGATGTCGGTGCCGACTCGGGTTCGGATCCTCGATGCCGCGTGGGAGCTGTTCCTCCGCCAGGGGTTCGTCGGCACGACGGTCACCCAGATCGAGGCTGCGGCCGAGTTATCGCCGGGCAGCGGGAGCTTCTATCGCCATTTCCGCTCCAAGCAGGACGTCCTAAGAGCGGTCGTCGACCGGGAGGTCGAGCGAATCGATGCCGAACGCGACCTCGGACCGGAACTCCACGAAACGGGAGGCGACGTTCGCGCTGCCTTCGCGCGGGATCTCCGGCAGCGCCTCGACAACCTCCGACGGATCCAGCCTCTGATGATTCTTCTCGGGCGCGAACGCGAGCACCTCGGCGCCTCGCGCGAGAACCTCGGCAAGCTCCTCGTCGCCCGCAACCTCCAGCTTCGGTCCAGGCGCCTGGCGAGCTGGATGGAAGCCGGCGCCATCCCCTCACGCGATGCCGACGCGCTCGCTGCGGTCGTGCTGTACGCGCTCACCGGCTATCATCTTTCGCAGACGTTCTTCGGCCGCTCACCCGGCGGGCTGACCGCGGAAGCATTCGTGGCGACGCTCGTGGATCTGGTCGTAGGCGAGTCTTGAATGGGAGGCGAGCCGTACTAGAGATTCCGGCGGGTTCAAAAGCTGTCCCGTTAGGACGACAGATCTCGAAGCGTTCGCGCGTTACCCGCCGGCGAGTGCGGCGGCCACCGCGAGGTAGACCGCTTCCCACTCCTTCGGAGCGATGCTGTCCACCGGATCGTTACCGAAGCGCACGCCGGTCATGTTCAGCGCGGGAGCGACGCTCACTCGCTGGTGTCCGTAACCCGACGCGGTGTAGCCGTCGGACCACTCCGGCCACATGTAGCCGCGCGGACCTCCGGTCTCCTCAGAGTAATCGTGAGAGGCCTCGACCCAAGCCTCTGGCACGACCTGCTCGCCGTCGAGGTTCCGGCCGCCGTTGCGGAACAGCTCCCCGAAGCGAACCATGTCCTTCGTCGTGGCGAACAGGCCCATGGAAGCGAAGGCGTGGCCTTCCCGATCGACCATGATCAGCGCGTCGTCCTCCATCCCCGCCGGTTGCCACAGCTTCTCGGACAGGATCGTGGAGTACGACTCGGCGTAGACGTTCTCGAGCAACCACGTCAGCATCTGGGCGTCGGCGCTGTTGTACCGGTAGTACGCGCCCGCCTCGGAGACCCGGGTCAGCTGCAACAGGTAATCGTTGCGGGTCATCCCGTACAAGCCGTTGGTGTGGAAGTCGAGTCCCATCAGGATCAGCTCTTCGGGCTGGTGCACAGGGACATCGACCCAGTAGATGCCCGACTCCATCTGGAGCAGATCCTCGACGGTGGTGCCCTCCCACGCCGTGCCGGCGGTCTCCGGGATGTACTTCCCGATCGGGTCGAAGATGGAGTCGATACGCCCTTCGCCGACGGCGATCCCCACCAGTGACGTGGTCACGGACTTGGTAACCGACCACATCTGGTGACGGGTGTCCTCCGTGAAGCCGTTCTGATATGCGTCGTACACGAACTCGCCGTCGTGCATGAACCCGATGGCGTTGGTCGCGCCGTCGGCCATGTACTGATCCACCGTCCTTGTCTGTCCGTTGACCTCGTAGGTGACATCGCTGAGGTCCACGC
>JBBDRM010000010.1:29243-61359 GCA_040905475.1 Actinomycetota bacterium | reverse complement strand
ACGGACGAGGCGTTGCGGCCTGCGGTGCGCGCGGTCGAGCGCGACGCCGACGAGCGCATCCGCGAGCTGTGCGCCAAGGTCTTCGGTCCGGAGGCGCTTCGTCGCAAGGCGTTCCGAGATGCGATCGAGATGACGATCCGGCTGGCGGCCGGGATGGCGATGACCCAGATGATGCGGGGCGAAGGGAACGAGGCCGAGCTCCTCGCGGCGTGGAAGCGAACGGTTCGGCCGCTGATCGAAGAGGGCGCTCGGGCGCGCCCGCGGCGCTAACAACGAAAGGAGACAGCGAGATGAGTGATGTCAGGTTCGACGGACGGGTGGCGATCATCACCGGGGCCGGCGGCGGCTTAGGGCGCGAGCACGCGCTCCTTCTCGCTTCGCGCGGCGCCGCGGTGGTCGTGAACGACCTCGGGGGCAACGCGGACGGCACCGGGGCGGGGCAGAGCGCCGCCGACCTGGTCGTCAAGGAGATCGCAGACGCCGGCGGCCAGGCGGTCGCGAACTACGACTCGGTCACCACGCCGGAGGGTGGCGAGGCGATCGTCAAGGCGGCGCTCGACGCGTTCGGTCAGGTCGACATCGTCATCAACAATGCCGGGATCCTCCGCGACAAGTCCTTCGTGAAGCTCGCGCCCGAGGACATGAAGGCCGTGCTTTCGGTGCACCTGGAGGGCGCTTTCTTCGTGTCGCAGCCGGCCTTCCGGTTCATGAAGGAGCGCGGCGGCTACGGACGCTTCGTATTCACCGCATCGGCGGCCGGGATCTTCGGCAACTTCGGTCAGGCGAACTACGGGGCCGCGAAGATGGGGCTCGTCGGCCTCTCGAACGTGCTGGCGCAGGAGGGCGCGAAGTACAACGTCCTCTCGAACGTGATCGCGCCGATCGCGCAGACCCGTCTGCTCGGCGATCTCCTGGGGCCGCTCGCCGACAAACTGCATCCGTCTCAGGTTTCGGGGCTCGTCGCGCACCTGTGCTCGGAGGAATCCACGCTGACACACGAGATCTTCTCCGTCGGCGGCGGCCGCGTGGCGCGCATCTTCGTCGGTCTCACGCCCGGCTGGTTCGGCGGGCAGGGTTCGGTGCCGACGCCGGAGGAGATCCGCGACCACATCGACGAGATCCGCGACACCGACGGCTACGTCATCCCGGGCAACGCCGCCGAGGAGCTCGCGGCCGCGGTTCCGCTGCTCACATCCTAGGAGGCCACGATGCCGATCGAACCCGATAAAGCAGTGGGCGCCGAGTTCCCCGAAGGTCAGGCCTCATGGGAGCCCGACGACGTGATCCTCTACCACCTCGGCGTCGGCGCGGGCGCACAGCCGACCGACCCCGCAGAGCTCGAATACACCTACGAAGCCAACCTCAAGGTACTTCCGAGCTTCGGCGTCATCCCCGTCTTCGGGGCGCTCGGCGGGCTGTTCAGCGTTCCCGGCCTGACCTTCAACCCGGTGATGCTGCTCCACGGCGAGCAGGACATCGAGATCGCCGATCCGATCCCGACCCAGGCCAAGGTGGTCTCGTCGGGGCGCATCGCGAACATCTACGACAAGGGTAAGGGTGCCGTCGTCGTCATCGAGTCCAACACGACCGACGACGCGGGGAAAGCGCTGTTCACGAACCGATTCTCCGTGTTCCTCCGCGGAGAAGGCGGGTTCGGTGGCGAGCGCGGCCCGGAGCCCGGCAACGTCGCTCCCGATCGCGAGCCCGACCGGGTCGTCGAATCGCCTACCCTGCCGCAGCAGGCGCTGCTCTACCGGTTGAGCGGGGACAAGAACCCGCTGCACGCCGACCCGAACTTCGCGGCGATGGGCGGGTTCGAAAAGCCTATCCTCCACGGATTGTGCACGTTCGGCGTGGCGTGCAAGGCGGCGGTCGATCACGAGCTCGGCGGCGACGTGTCGAGGGTGGCGCGCTACCAGGTTCGCTTCTCGGGTCACGTGTTCCCGGGCGAGACGATCGTGACGTCGATGTGGCGCGAGGACGACAAGCTGGTCCTCCAAGCGACGACGAAGGAACGAGGACTGCCGGTACTGACGAACGCGGCGATCACTCTGCGCTAGGAACGACAGGGGGTTTTCAGATGGGACGCAAGGTGTTCGTGGTCGGGGTCGGGATGACCAAGTTCGAGAAGCCCGAGTCCCGTGGGTGGGACTATCCCGAGATGGCGAAGGAAGCCGGAACCAAGGCGCTCGCCGACGCCGGGATCTCCTACGACAAGATCGAGCAGGCGTTCGTCGGGTACGTGTACGGAGAGTCCACGTCGGGGCAGCGCGCGGTCTACGAGCTGGGGCTGACCGGGATCCCGATCGTGAACGTCAACAACAACTGCTCCACGGGGTCCACGGCCCTCTACCTCGCGCGCCAGGCCGTCGAGGGTGGCATCGTCGACTGCGCGCTCGCGCTCGGCTTCGAGAAGATGAAGAAGGGCTCGCTCGGTGGGACGTTCATGGATCGCGCGATCCCGGTCGAGTGGCACTACACGCAGCTCTTCGAGCTCGTCGCGCCCGAGTCGTCGCCGCCGGCCCCGCAGATCTTCGGCGCCGCCGGCCGCGAGCACATGGAGCGCTACGGATCGCGGCCCGAGAACTTCGCCTGGATCGGCTGGAAGAACCACAAGCACTCGGTGAACAACCCGTACGCGCAGTTCCAGCAGGAGTACTCGCTCCAGGAGATCCTCGACGCGAAGATGATCCACGCCCCGCTGACGAAGCTGCAGTGCTCGCCGACGTCGGACGGCTCGGGCGCTGCGATCCTCGCGAGCGAGGACTTCGTCCGCGAGAACGGCCTCGAGGATCAGGCGGTCGAGATCGTCGCGCAGGCGATGGCGACCGATCCCAAGGAGACGTTCGACCGCCGCAGCGCGATCTCGCTGGTCGGGTCGGACATGACCCGCAAGGCCGCGCAGCAGGTCTACGAGAAGTCGGGCTACGGGCCGGAAGACGTCGACGTGATCGAGCTGCACGACTGCTTCTCGACCAACGAGCTCATAACCTACGAGGCGCTCGGCCTATGCGAGGAGGGGAAGGGCGGAACGTTGGTCGACGAGCAGGCGACGACCTACGGCGGCCGCTGGGTCGTCAACCCGTCCGGCGGACTCATCTCGAAGGGCCATCCGCTCGGCGCCACCGGGCTCGCGCAGTGCTCGGAGCTCACGTGGCAGATGCGCGGAACCGCCGACGCTCGTCAGGTGCCGGGCGCGAAGCTGGGGCTCCAACACAACATCGGGCTCGGCGGCGCGGTCGTCGTGACGATGTACCGCAAGGCCGACCTGCCGGGAACTTCTGGGGCGGCGAAGCGATGACCCGCCTGTCGGAAGAGCAGAAGGCGTTCGTCGAGGCGATCCGCGACTTCTGTAAGCGAGAGTCGGGAAGCCGCGAGCAGCGCAACGCGCTCACGAACAACGGAACGTCGCCGCACAACCAGGAGCTGTACGAGAAGGTCGCCGACCTGGGGTGGCTCGGGATCGGGATCCCCGAGGAGTACGGCGGCGCCGGCGGCGGGATGGTCGACCTGTGCCTTTTCCTCGAGGAGATCGGGCGCGGGCAGCTCCCGATCGCGCACTACGCCGTGACGGCGATCGTCGGTGGGGCCTACCAGCGGTTCGGGACCGAGGAGCAGAAGAACGAGATCCTCGGCGGTATCGTGCGCGGCCGGAACGAAGCCATCGCGATGTCGGAGCCGGACTCGGGGTCGGACGTCGGCTCGCTGAAGTGCCGGGCCGAGCGACGTGACGGCGGCTTCGTGATCAACGGTCACAAGACGTGGATCTCCGGCGCACACATCTCCGACCACATCCTGCTCGTGTGCCGCACCGATACGAACGGCTCGAAGCACGAGGGGCTGTCGATGATCTCTGTTCCGACCGATGCCGCCGGCCTCGAGATCCGCGGCATCGAGACGATGGGCGGCCGCGAGCAGAACGACGTGTTTTTCAACGACTGCTTCGTGCCCGCCGCCAACGTCTTGGGACAGGCGGATCAGGCGTGGATGCAGCTGATGGCCGGGCTCAACGTCGAGCGGCTGATCATCGCGGCGCTCATCCTCGGCGTCGGTCAGCGGGCGTTCGAGGACGCGCTCCAGTACGTGAAGGAGCGGAAGCAGTTCGACCGTCCGATCGGCTCGTTCCAGGTCATCAAGCACCGGATCGCCGACATGGCGATCGAGCTCGAGTGTGCGCGCCTGCTGGTCTACGACGTTGCGGCCAGGGTCGACGAGGACCCGACGAAGCTGTTCCCGCGCGAGGCCTCGATGGCCAAGATCAAGGCGACCGAGGTCGCGAAGAAGGTCGCCATCGAGGGCATGCAGATGCTCGGCGGCAACGGATACACGACCGAATACGAAATGGAGCGTCTCGTCCGCACGACGCTCGTCTCGACGGTCTATGGAGGAACGAGCGAGATCCAGCGAGAGATCGTGGCGAAGACGTTCGGGTTGTAAGCCGGCCGCCTCGCGCGGTCGCCGCTACTTGCCGCTTACCTGCAGGTCCCGCTTGGCTTCAGGCTCGAGGCCTTCGAGGGGCTCGACGGGCTTCCGACCGCGCTCGGTACGCCAGATGCTGAACGTGGCGGTCGAGGCTGCAAGCCAGGCGGCGCCGAGCGCATAACCACCGAGCACGTCGGTCAGGTAGTGAACCCCCAGCGCCAGGCGCGAGAAGCCGATCACGAGTACCAGCAACGAGACGGCGACGATCGCGGATCGACGGAAGCGCTTCGGGATCGCGGGCATGAACGTGAGCAGTAGAGCCCCGTACACGACGGTTGAAGACATCGCATGCCCTGAAGGGAAGCTCTTACCGTGTGCGAGGAGGATCGGATCCTCTAATGATGGACGCGGCCGGTCCACCACGATCTTGACCACGGAATCGATGATCCCGCCCACGATGGAGGTCGTCACAAGGTACGCCGCGAGACGGAACCGATCCCTGCGCCACAGGTAGAGCGCCGCGACGGTGACGATCAAGAAGAACCACGGCGGTGTCCCGAGGAACGTCACGACCTTGAGGAATACGACCAGCGCTTCGCGCCCGGCGACCAGATGGTGAAGGTTGCGCGCGGCTGCCGTGTCGACCGTGATCAGATCCCCTCGCCGGACCACCTGGTCGAGCAAGAACCCGAACGGGATCGCCGCGAGGATGATCGCGATCGCGAACAGGGTCGTCCTCAGGCCGTACCGTCCGGCCGGATCGAGCCGTTTGCGGATGAATGTAGAAGCCGCGTTTCTCACGTCGGTTGGTTTGCCCCAGCCGGAGACGCGGAAAACCTAGCCGGCGATGGCGACGAGATCTGCGACGAAGTCACCGAGGCGACGAAGCCGTACCGCTTCGAGAGCCGCAAACCCGGCACCGCGAGGCCCGGCCCGACGCTACCGGATGCCCCTGCTCTGGCTGGCTGGTTTCCGGATCGTGATGGGGATCATCGCCATCCCGCTGGCTCCGGTGCTGTATCGAGAGCATTTCCTCGTCCTCGTCCTCATGCGACCGACGAAAGAGGTCCTTCTGGCCGGTGGCTTCCTGGCGCGGCAAGGCGACACGAACCTCTTGGCGATCGTCATAGCGGCCGTACCGCTGGCGATCCTTGGCGTGTGGCATTCGTTCGCGCTGGGCCGGGGTTTCGCACCCGAGATCCGGAAAGGCAAGCTTCCCGGAATCGGTACGAAGGTTCTACCCGTCGAGAAGATCAAGACCCTGCAGAAGCTCCTACGGCGGAAAGGGGCGAAGCTCGTCGTGATCGGCCGGCTCGCGGTGTTCCCCTCGACGCTCGTCGGCGCGGCGGCGGGATCTTCCGGCATGAAGACGAAAGAGTTCCTTCCCGCAGACGGGGTGGGAGGCTTGCTATCGATCGCGGAAGCGATCGGTGCCGGCTACCTCCTCGGCGAGGCGTACAAGGACGGAAAGAAGTGGATCACGATCGCAGGGGTCTTGGCTTTGGGGCTGATGGCTTTCATCTTGGGGCGCTACCTTCAGCGAGCAGATTGATCTAAGACGGCGGGATCAAGACCGAGAGCGGTTGCCGCAATTTCTCGACCGATACACGCTCCGATCCATCGAACGTCTCTCCATCCCGCGCGAGGCGGAAGGGGCCGTTCATGGAGCGCATCTCGAATCCGTCGAGAAGGTGCTCCTCATAGACCTTCGACCGCTCCAGGGTGCCGGTTATCGCCGCGAGGGCGGCCCGGGTTCGCGACCACCGACGCTCGGCCGTGATCAATCGGACGTCGAAGCGTCCGTCGTCGAGGCGTTCGCGCACGGCAGGCGCGAAACCGGCGGGCGAATAGCGACAGTTTCCGACGAACGCGAGCCAGATCCGCCGCCGTTCCCCGTCGAGTTCGATCTCGGTCGGCTGCGATCGTCTCAAGACGCGTGCGAGCGCGATCGCGGTCGCAGCCCACTTTCCCGTCCGTCGCGCCAGCCGGTCTCGTTGGTCGACGAATTCCGGATACGCACCGAAGCTCGCAGTGTTGAGGAACGGTTTGCCGTCGATGGCCGCGAGATCCACCGATGCCATCACTCCTCCTTCCCACGCCCTGATCGCGTCGGGGATCGACGCGATCCCGAGGTCTCGAGCGAAGTGGTTGAGCGTGCCGGACGGCACGACGAGGAGCGGCATTCTTTCGCTTCTGCGCGACTTCGGCGGCAGCATTCACCGTGCCGTCCCCCCCCGCCACACCGAGCACGGTGGCCTCCTTGGCCGCCTCTCTCAGCCGGGCGGGCACCTCATCGCCCGTGGCCTCGATCAGGGTCGCTTCGGGCACGGCCTGGCCAAGGGCCGGCCGCGGATCGCGCCACACCGGACCCGAGTCCGGATTCATGACGATGGTGAGGCCGCGGCCTTGCGGAGCGATCTCTGCGTGACCTGTGGTGCGGAGCGACGGCGGATGTGTGCCATCGAGTCGGACGATCGGCCAAAAGTGCCGGGAGGTGAGCGCGATCGCCGCTCCGAGCGCCATCCCGACGAGAACGTCGCTCGGATAGTGAGCACCGGTGTAGACACGAGATGCCCCGACGCCGGTGGCAAGAAGTCCTGCCGGCACGGCCAGCGGAGGCATCTCGAGTGCGACTCCAGTCGCGAAAGCGGCTGCGGAGGCAGAGTGACCCGACGGGAACGAATAGGAGGTCGGCATCCTCAGTAGTCGTCGTAGCTCCGGGACCAGGAGCGCATCGGGACGTCGCCGCCGGATGGCGAACTTCGCCGGCAGGTTGGCGATCGCCGAAGCGGCAGCGAGTGAAAGGAGTCCCCTTGTAGCGGCGCGGCGGCGTTGCCGGCCCCCGAGCAGGATGAGCGCGCCGGCGGCGGCCATCCAGACGCCCGAGTGATTCGCCGCGCGCCCGAGCCTCGGGAGAGTCTTGTCGAGGACCGGTGAGTGGTACCTGGCCACCGAGTCGAAGATCTCGCGGTCCATCCGCCGCAACGAGAAAGGGATGTAGAACCTTCTCTTGCTGCCGAGGACGCGCTCCCGCACCCGCTCTCTGCGACTCATGGTCTGGAGAATTACCCCGGATCAGCTGGGCCGACGCAGCGTCGGGCGACGTCCGCGGCCGTTGCGCGTGTTTGACCTCGCTCTTACGGTAACGTAACCTACGCGGTAGTAAGTTACGGCAGCGTAACCAGGACGAACTAGGAGGCGAGATGCTGACATCCTCGAAAGACCTGCTCACCGAGCTGCAGCCGGTCGTCGGCAACGCGCTGGATCGGCACATGTCGACGGCAACGGAATGGTTCCCACACGAGTTCGTGCCCTTCGAGCTGGGGCGGAACTACGAGACCGATCCCTGGCAGGCCTCGGACAGCAAGCTCGGTGGGATCGCGCAGACGGCGCTCGAGCTGAACCTCCTCACCGAGGACAACCTCCCCTACTACCACCTCGCGATCTGGGAGATGTTCGGTGGCGACGGACCGTGGGGTGAGTGGATCCGCCGCTGGACGGCTGAGGAAGGGCGGCACTCGATCGCGATCCGCGACTACCTCATCGTCACTCGAGGCGTAGATCCCGTGGCGCTAGAGCGCGGCCGGATGGATCACGTCGGCCGCGGCTTCTACGCGAACGAGATGCCGAGCCCGCTCGACGGTCTCGTGTACGTGACCTTCCAGGAGCTCGCGACCCGGATCGCACACCGCAACACCGGCGCGATCACGGGCGACCCCGCCGCGGAGCGGTTGATGGCTCGCGTCGCTCTCGATGAGAACCTCCATTACGTCTTCTATCGGGACGTTGCCGGCTCCGCGCTCGAAGTCGACCCGAGCGCTATGGTGCTCGCCATGAACCGTCAGGTGCTCGGCTTCTCGATGCCCGGGTTGGAGTTGCCGGGCTTCCGCGAGAAGGCCATCCGGATCGCGAGCGCGGGGATCTACGATCTGCGCATCCACCACGATCAGGTGCTCGTCCCTGTTCTAAAGAAGTGGCGGCTCGCGGAGCTCGAAGGGTTGAACGACGAGGCGAAGTGCGCGCGGGAGGAGATCTTCGATTTCCTCGAGAAGCTCGACGCCTCCGCTTCACGTTTCGAAGAGAAACGCGCGAGCTAAGGATGGAGCTGCAAGAGGTCCTCCTCCACGGGAACAGGATCGGGTTTCGCCACGGCGGGGAAGGCCCGGCCGTCGTGCTCATCCACGGCATGGCAGGGAGCTCCGAGACGTGGGCGCCGATCCTGCCGGCTCTGGCACGGTCGGCGACCGTCCTCGCTCCGGACATGCCGGGACACGGCGCGTCCGCGAAGCCGCGCGGCGACTATTCGCTCGGGGCCCTCGCCAGCGGCATCCGTGACTTGATGATCGTGCTCGGGATCGATCGCGCGACGATCGTGGGACAGTCGCTCGGCGGCGGCGTCGCGATGCAGTTCGCCTACCAGTTCCCCGAACGTTGCGATCGTCTTGTTCTGGTCTCGTCGGGCGGTCTCGGCCGCGAGGTGAGCGCACTGCTCCGAGCGTTGAGCGCGCCCGGCGCGGAGTACCTGCTCGCGCTCGGGTGTTCGGAGCCCGTGCGCAAGGTGGGGATGACCGTTGGGGGATGGCTGGCCAAGGCGCGTATGCGCCCGACCCCGGGGCTGAGTGAGATCTGGCGGAGCTACTCGTCGCTCTCCGATCCGGAGACCCGCGCTGCGTTCCTACACACGTTGCGCGCCGTCGTCGACGTCGGGGGTCAGCGCGTCAGCGCCAACGACCGGCTGTATCTCGCAGCCGAGGTTCCTACGCTGATCGTGTGGGGCGACCGGGATCCGTTGATCCCGGTCTCGCACGCCTATGACGCGCACAAGGCGATGCCGGCGAGCCGACTCGAGATCTTCGAAGGCTCCGGCCACTTCCCACACCGGGACTCGCCTGAGCGGTTCGTCCGTCACCTCATCGAGTTCATGGCCTCCACAGAACCTGCGGCGCTCTCCATAGAACGGATCCGTAACCGGCTCCGTCCTCTCGAATCGCCGGGTTCGGCAGCGCTTTAACGCTTGCCGAGGACCCGCGTCCGCGAGCGATCTTGACCGAATCCGACCGATCGGTAAGATTCTAGGGCCGGTTTGTCCTAACCTGTCCAGTATCGCATCGGAGGCCCCGTGAATCGTCGCGCTCTCGCAAGTCTTCTCGTGGTTTTGCTCGCCGTAGCTTCGGCCGCGTTCGCGGATCCGCCGATCTACGATCCCCGCGTTATCAAACCGATCGGCGACGCGATCGCGAGCCCGCACGGGCAGACCGTTCGCGAGGCGCTCGGGCCGGCCGGCACGGTGCTCGACGCCGGCGCTTGCACCACCGATAGCGACTACGAACTGCGCCCCAGCGGGTTGAACTACGGGGAGAAGTGCCGGCGGCTGCGCGTCGTGTTCGGTCCGATCCTGAACAAGCCGGGACAGGACGACGTCCTGATCCAGCCGGTCACGTTCGAGAAGCCGCTCTACGACGGCTACATCGTTCGCTTCAAGCCGGGCCTCGTGGACGCGCAGGGCGTGACCCCGCCGGTCGAGAACGTGCACCTCCACCACGGCACCTGGATCAACACGTATCCGTCCTACGGTTCGGGGCCGTTCTTCGCCTCCGGTGAGGAGAAGACGATCTCGACGTGGCCGTACCGCTACGGCATGCGGGTCGGTGCGATGGATCAATGGCTGTTCCTGCACATGGTGCACAACGCGACGGCACAGACGTATCCGGTCTTCGTCCTGTACGACCTCGACTTCGTCGCGGCAGAGGACGCCGACGTCCCACAGCCCGACGGAAAGCCTTTGATCACGAACGCGCGCAACATCTGGCTCGACGCCGGCGGCAGCGCGTTCCACCCGGAAACCGAGACGTACTTCCTCAACCCGATCTTCAACATCCAGCGCGGGTTCGGGGCCGGCGGCGAGTGCCGCTTCCCGGATCTCAACTGTGCGGCATTCAACTCGAACGGCAACGTGAGCGCGCAGCAAGGGAAAGACTTCAGCCCCGAAGTCCACGGGAAAGACTTCACCATCACGACGGAAGCCTTAGGCGGTGAAACGTCCGGGACGCTCATCCTCATGGGCGGGCACGTCCACAACGGAGGCTTACGAACCGAGGTAGAGCTCGTTCGCGGCGCCGAGTCGCGGCTCATCAACATCTCGGAGGCGTATTACTGGCAAGACGAGCCGAACACAGACCGTATCGGGAACGCGCCGATCTCGTGGGACTACTCGATGACCGGTTCGACCCTGGATCACGGCTGGGCGGTCGACGTGCAGGAAGGAGACATCCTCCGGCTCAACGGCATCTACGACACCGCGATCGGCTCCTGGTACGAGCAGATGGCGATCGTGATGTCGTGGGTGGTTCCCGGGGGCATCCCCGAAGGCGTCGACGTCTTCGATCCGAGCGTCGTCCTCGATCCGTCGATCCCGGCGGTGGCCAAAGTCCCGAACGGACCCGACGGATCGCCGCTCGCGCACACCTGCGTCGCGAGCGCGACGCGGCTATGCCAGCGCGGCCAGGTTACGCACGGCCAGATCCCGACCAGCGGCAACCACGGCTCAGATCACGGCACCTCGCCGACCGACTGGGCCGCGGCCCCCGACGGCCAGCACCTGAACGACGTGCTGATCGGCGGCTTCACGTTCGGGCTGACCGACATGGGCCTGGCGGGGAGCCTCGGCGTGCCGTACGTGAACCTCGGCGAGACGATCTCGTTCCATAACCTCGACACCGCCGCGTATATGTGGCACACGATCACGCGTTGCGCGGCGCCGTGCACCGGACCGACGACGGTCGACTATCCGATCGCCGACGGTGGGAGCGGGGTGATCACGGGCGGGATCGACCCGATGGACTTCGACTCCCAGCAGCTCGGGATCGGCGCCGGGCCGAGCCAGCGGGTCTCGTGGACGTTCACGCCGACCGAGGCGGGCACCTTCACGTTCTTCTGCCGCGTGCATCCCTCGATGCGCGGCGTGTTCCGTGTGAAGTAGGTGGGTTAGCCAAGAATTCATGCCCTCCCAGTCCACGTCCTCTGGGCTCTCAGGCAGTGGGCACACAGGAGTGCGGATCGTTCGAGCAGCGGCTCGGGATTGATCCCCTGTGAGGTGCACCCCTGCCTTCGTCTTGGAGGGCATCGAACGTGCCCTCACACCTCCTCACCCGTCCCGATGTACAGCGTGATAGCATGCTGGATATATGGCGATGCGGAAGATGCAGCTCTACCTCACCGAGGAGCAGTACCGGCTCCTCCGCCAGCGCGCGGGTGAGGACGGTTCGATGGCTCGGGTCGTCCGCGATCTGATCGACGATGCCACCCGTCCGAAGGAGCCGACCGCGGACCCCTTCTACCGGCGCGTCCTCGGGCCGAGCGAGCCGAGTGGCAGCTCCTACTCCGGCGAGCGAGCCAAGCGGGACCTGTACCGGCGACCCCGATGAGGAGCGTGCTTGTCGACTCCAGCGCCTTCCTGTCGCTCGAGGACCCGGCGGAACGATCCCATGGCCGGACCCGGGGTGCGTTCGTGGACCTCATCGAAGCGGGCGCGCGGCTGCTGACTACCAACTTCGTCTTCGACGAGAGCTACACGCTGCTGCTCACCCGCCTCGGCCGCGACCGTGCCGTCGTCTGGGGGGAGAGCCTCCTCGCTAGCGAGCTGATCCCGATCGTCCGGGTGGGGGAGGATCACGAGATTCGCGCCTGGGAGATCATTCTCTCCTTCGCCGACAAGGAGTTCTCGTTCACCGACGCGACGAGTTTCGCCGTCGCCGAGAGCTTAGAGATCCGGGAGGCGTTTTCGCTCGACCGACACTTCCGTCAGTTCGGAGGCCTGTCGATCGTCCCCTGAGACTTTCAGTCGAAGATGATGCCGGGATTCAGGATCCCGTCCGGGTCGAACGCGGTCTTGATCCGGCGCATCAGCTCCAGCTTCGGGGGCTGCTCAAGGTCGGCGTAGTAGCGCTTCTTCTCCGTCCCGATCCCATGCTCGCCCGAGATCGCGCCGCCGATCTCCATCCCAGCGCGGAAGATGTCGTGGATGAGCCGGTGACGCGCTTCGGGGTCGGCCTGGAAGACCGACAGGTGGACGTTCCCGTCGCCGACGTGGCCGCACCCGGTGATGAACGAGCCGCTCGCTTGCGCAAGCTCGTTGACCTTGGCCATGTACTCGGGGATGGAGGCGCGCGGCACGACCATGTCGATGATGTCGTGCGCGCCGGCCGCCTTCGCGGCCCAGAACGCGCGCTCGCGCGCGTGGATCAGCTGCGTGCCGGCTTGCGGTGGGAGCACGTAGACGTCGAGCGCGCCCAGCCCGGCGATGAGCGTCGCGATCTCCTCGACGTTCTCTTCGAGTCGATCCGCTCGGCGGTCCTCGAGCACGACGACGAGGTAGGCGAGTGCGGTCTCCTTGATGTTCGGGGGGATCCCGAGATCCAACCCGGCGTTGTTCAGGATGCCCTGCATCGAGATGAGATCGATGTATTCGACGATCAGCGGTCCGACACCGCTCCCGACGATCCTCGGGACCGCGACCGTGACCTCATCCAAGGTCGAGAACGGCGCGAGCAGTGTCGTCGCGTGGTCGGGCCGCGGGTACAGCTTCAGCGTCGCCTCGGTCGCGAGCGCCAGCGTTCCCTCGGACCCGATGATCAGTTGGGTCAGGTCGTAACCGGTGGTCGCCTTCACGAACTTGCCGCCGGTCCGGATGACTTCACCGGTCCCGAGCACCGCGGTGAGGCCGAGTACCTGGTGGCGGGTCACGCCGTACTTCACTGCGCGCAAGCCTCCGGCGTTCGTGGCCACATTCCCGCCGAGGCTCGCCGAGTTCTCGCCCGGGTACACCGGGTAGACGAGACCGTGCTCCGCGGTGGCCTTGTCCAGCTCGTCGAGCGTGACCCCGGGCTGCACGACGGCCACGTGATTCGATAGGTCGACCTCGAGGATCCGGTTCATCCGCTCGAAGGAGATCAGGATGCCGCCCTCCTGCGGGATGCAGGCGCCTGAGAGGCCCGTACCCGACCCGCGAGCGGTTATCGGGAGGCCGTGCTCGCGGGCGAGTGCCACGAGGCCGGCGACTTCGTCCGTGGAGGCCGGCCGGACCACGAACGCCGGCCTCTGGGGGGTCGCCGTCAGCGACTCGTCGTGGGTGTAGTCCTCGCCGGCCGCGTCGCCGGCGAGCACGTTCTGCTCACCGACGATCTCACCGAGCCGAGAAGCGATGTCCGCCATGCGCGAGCTCCTTACCATGGGTCGACGGAGGGCCGCTTCTTCCCCGATCGTGCCGGGACCGGCGGTGTCGACCGGAGAGTGTTCACGATCAACGCGCGGGTGTCGGCGGGGTCGATCACGTCGTCGATCTCGAAGTGCGCGGCCATGTTGAGCGCCTCGCCGTGCTTGTAGGCGGCCGCCACCATCTGCTCGAAGGCGGCTTGGCGTTGATCGGCGTCGTCGATCGCGTCGAGCTCCCGGCGGAATCCCAGACGAACCGCGCCTTCGAGGTTCATGCCGCCGAACTCGCCGGTCGGCCACGCGACCGTGAAGAGCGGCGCGTGGAAACTGCCGCCGGCCATCGCCTGCGCGCCCAGCCCGTAGCCCTTGCGGAGAACGACCGTGAAGTACGGAACGGTGAGGCTCGCGCCCGTGACGAACATACGGGCGAAGTGCCGAACCTGAGCCGACTTCTCTGCTTCGGGCCCGACCATGAACCCGGGCGTGTCGCACAAGAACAGGATCGGAACGTCGTGCGCGTCGCACAGCTGCATGAAGCGCGCGGCCTTGTCGGCGCCCGCGCTGTCGATCGCACCGCCGAGGTGCCGGGGGTCGTTGCCGATCACGCCGATCGGCCGTCCCTCGATACGGGCGAGCGATGTTGTGATCGTCCGACCGAAGCGTGGACGCAGCTCGAGGACGGAGTCGGTATCGGCGAGGATCGCGAGAACGCGCCGGGTGTCGTAGGCGGTGCGTCGGTACTCGGGAACGACGCCGCAGAGCTCCGTCTGATCTGCGCAGGTCCATTTCTCGATCGAGCCCTGGAAGTACGACAGGTAGCGTTTGGCGACCGCGACGGCTTCCTCGTCGTCGCGCACCGTCACGTCGACGACGCCGTTCGATTGCTGCACGGAGATCGGCCCGACCTCCTCCGGGCGGAACGTTCCCAAGCCGCCGCCCTCGATCATCGCCGGGCCGCCCATCCCGATACTGGAGTCCTCGGTCGCGATGATGACGTCGCAGCACCCCAGCAGCGCCGCGTTGCCGGCGAAGCAATAGCCGGAGACGACCCCGACGAGCGGCACCATGCCGCTCAGCCTCGCGAAGAGCGCGAACGCCATGCAGTCGAGCCCGGCGACCATCGGGGCATCGACGTCTCCCGGCCGGCCGCCGCCGCCCTCGGCGAACAGGACGACCGGGAGCCGCAGGCGCTCCGCCGCCTCGAAGAGGCGGTCCTTCTTCCGATGGTTCAGGTATCCCTGCGTGCCGGCCAGGACCATGTAGTCGTACGAGAGCACCGCGGCGCGCGATCGGTCGTCCTCGAAAAGCTCGCCGTTGATGCGCCCGATGCCCGCCACGAGCCCGTCCGCCGGCGTCCTGGCGATCAGCTCCTCGACGCTTCGGCGGCTTCGCTGTGCGGCCAGCGCCAACGACCCGTACTCCACGAAGCTATCCGGGTCGCAAAGATCCGCCAGATTTTCCCGCGCGGTTCGACGGCCCGATGCGTGGCGCTTCGCGACGGCATCCTGTCGAGCTTCGTCTTTCGTGGCGGCCTGTCGTCGCAGAACGTCGGATAGGTCCGGCCGGATTTCCTCGTCGCTCATCGAGCGCTAACTGTCACCCGGAGGTCGACCGTCGCGCAAGAGTCACGCGAGCCGGCGTGCGAGCGGCTTGCTCGTGAAAACCCGCGACGTCTTCACGCCGGGTTCAGGGAGCGGTCTTGCGCCTCAGCGAATGGGCCGCCAGCGCCAGCGCGAGCAGTATCAACGCGAGGACGCCCGGATCTGCGATCCCCGTTCCGGGCAACGCTCCGCCTGTCGTGGTCTTCGTCCCACCGACCTTCGGCTTCGCGACGGGCTGGGGCTTCGGCGCCGGTTCGGCGGCCGCACCGCCGAACGCGGCCGCGCGGGTGAGCCGCGGCGTTTCGACGGCGAAGACGTCGATCCCCCGGAGGACGTTCGCCGCGTACACCAAGACTTCGTCTTCGTTGTCGGGATTCCGCGACAAGACCATCGAGTCGATCGTGAGGTCCAGGCCGGCGAAGCCTGCGATCTCCTCGAACCGGATCTGTGCCGGTGATTTCGTGAAATCGGGGTAGTAGCGAAGGACCCGCATCCCGTTCGTGTACCAGCCGAACGTGAGCAGGTTCTCGTCGGCGAACTCCTTGCCGTAGTGGGCCGTGCAGCTCGGGTTCTGGCCGAGGATGTTCGGGATGTTCCACTGCGGGAGGTACACGCCCGGCTTGCCATCGGGCTGGCGCATCAAGACGGGGTTCTTCTCGTCGCGGATGTCGTAGAACCAGACGCCGCCGCCGGGGCACGTGTCCGTCCCGAGTCCGCCGCCGCGCTCATCCGTGATCATCATGATCTTGCCGTCGGCGATCGCCTCCGCCTGATGCGCGATATAGATGTCTTCCGTCGTCGGCTTGCTGCCGTCGTGGTCGATCACGGACAGAAGCGGGATGTTGACGACCTTCGCCTTGCGGTCGCGGAAGACGTCCTTGTGCCAGTTACGACAGTCCGTGACCTTGATCCCCGGGGCGAAGATGGGGTCGGCGTCGACGAGGGAACAGGCGTCTGGTCCTTCGGTCAGGTGCGTTCCCGAAAGCCGGCCGGTCGCTTCCGAGACCTTGGAAACGTCGAGGATCATCGTTGAGCCGACGGCGGCGCAGTACGCCCGGTCCTTGTAGAAGCGGAGGTCGTGACAGCCGTCCTCGGTCTTGTCCCGCTTCTCGGCCTTGTCGTAGAGCGCAGGCCAGTAGTCGAAGTCGAACACCGCCGCCGCTACGGTCGGCGCGCAGGCGCCGGCCGGGATATCCATGCACATCTTGTAGTCCACGATGTAGAGGACGTCTTCGCTGTCCGACGTGGAGATGTAGGCGAGCCACGGGTGCAGCGGGTCGAGCGTGACGCTGTGCGCCTGGCCGTTGTTGCGCACGAGGTGCACGAGCTTCGGGTTGGTCACGTCGGCGAGGTCCACGATCTCGATGCCTCCGAAGATCGGGTCGTGGCAGCGACCGGGCGCGTCCATGCCCATCACGACCCAGCGTCCGTCCGGCGACCAGGAGATGTCGTTCTCCCATCCGCCGTACGCCAGCGCGATCTCGATCGGATCCGTGCTGCCATCCGACACCTGCATCAGCGCCGAGCCAGGACAGCCGAAGGCCGACGCGTACTCGCTGACCGTCGTCGGCGCAGCGGGGTCGGTCACGTCGATGACCGAGAACCCGTACACGGAAGAGCCGGCGACGATGTACCGTTTCCCGTCGCGCGTGAATGGGGGAACCTCGCCGAGTGTTCCGGCGAATGAGCGGCCGGTCGGCGTGTTCCCGACGAACCTGATCGGACCCTCGGACAGTAGGGCCGGCGGCGCCGGAAGCGGCCCGGGGATGATGCCGAGCTGCGGCGGGACATGATCCGCGCGGGCGATCGTGGGAAGTGCCGCGAAACAGATGGTCAGGGTCATGATCGCCAACCGCCGCATGTCATCCTCCGGGCCGGATCGAGCGCGACCCGGTTGGGGTCGCTCAGGAGCGGTTCGACGGAGGGGGCCCTGTTTCCTCCGAGGGGTCGGGGCCGGCGGGGCCCCAACGGACCTCCACCCGGGGTGGGTTTCGCCGCCCGAGGAAGGCGAAGACCACTTGGAGTGCGGGTTCGGCGAGCTCGGGAAGCGCGATGGCTCCGTAGGTGCGGAGGCACTCCCGGATCAGCTCGTCCAAGCCGCCGACCAGGGCAAGGAAAGCCTGATCGGGGAGCGCGGTTAACCGTGGATCCTCCCGGCGAGCCCGTTCGTGGAGCGACGTCCCCTGCGAGATCTGCGGCTGACCCCCGGCTCAGCTCTGCCCAGTCAGGAACGCTGTGACCTGGGCCATGTCGAAGTAGTCGCGCCAGGCGGCGATCTTGCCTTCCCGGATCTCGAAGATCCCGGCGACGGGGAAAGCGCCCTCCCGGCCTTCGGTCGTGCGGAAGACGTCGACGCGTTCGTTCATCACGACATCGCCGGACGCCACCTGATGGAGGATCCGGAACTCGGCGGTGTCCACGCCGGAGAGGAACCCGGTGAGGAACCCGCGTATCGCCTCACGTCCTTCGAGGGCTTGCATCGGCATGTTGTGGTACACGCCGTTCTCGGTGAAGTAGTCGGTGAGAAGATCCGGGTTCTTCTTCGACCACGCCTCGCAGAACTCGCGGACGAGCCCATCGGGATCGTTCATCTCGCGCTCCTCCATCGTCGGCCGGACTTCAGTCTGACCCCAGGATGGTCCCGCGGCCAAACAGCCGGCCGGGGAGGAACCCGAGGGGACGAAGCGGAACTATCCCGATACCGTCGGAGGGGGGTTCAATGGGTCGGATCAGGGTGGCGCTCGCACTTTCGATCCTGCTCTGTCTTCCGCTGGTTCCCCGCTCCGCGCCCGGCTCCGCCCCGATCACTCGTGAGCCGGTTGCCTTCCAGGTGACCAACCCGCTCGACCCGCTCAAGTCCTACACGGTAGAGGGAACGCTCATACGCCCGGCCGGCTGCACGACGTCGGTGCTTCTGGCGATGCACGGGCTTTCGTACGGGAAATGGGCTTGGGACTTCCCGCTCGAGCCCGAGACCTACTCGGTCGCCCAGGCGCTGGCCGAGCGCGGCTACGGCATGGTCGCGATCGACCGGCTCGGGTACGGAGCGTCCGCAGGCTCCGGCTCACCCGACCAACCGAACGGCTACACGCTCACCGTCGAGGGGTATGCGGAGATGACCGCGCAGATCGTCCGGCAGCTCCGCGGCGGGACGTACGAGGCCACCTTGCCGAACGCCTTCGACCGGGTCGGCTTGATCGGGCACTCGGCCGGCACGGAGATCGTGGAGCTCGCTGCCGGCCTGCATCCGGAGCTCGCGAGCGTCCTGATCGCAACCGGCTATACCCACGAGCCGTTCGTGAACAATCACTGGCTCCTGCGGCAATGGGTTCCCCGCGACAACGTGGCGGCGCTCCAGGACGACTACATGTATTTCGAGAGCGATCCGGATACGCGCGCGGCCGACTTCTACACATCCCTGTCCGATCCCGACGTGGTGGCGCTCGACAACGCGCTGGCGAATCTAACCCCGTCGGGCGAGATCTTCTCGATCAGCTTCCAACCCTCGCGCTACGCGGTCCCGCTGTACGACGGTCCGGTTCTGCTCGTGCTGGCCGAGGATGACGTGCTTTTCCCGGCGCACTTCGGTGAGAACGAGCTTCTCCACTTCGTGCGCGCCTCAGACAAGACCTTGCAGGTTGTGCCGGGAGCCGGGCACTCGTTCATGCTTCACACGAACGCACCGGCGACGAACGACGCGATCGCCGATTGGCTGGACGCGCGGAACGGGACGCACCCGAGGTGCTCGTGAGGCGCCGCCGGATCGTCCCCGGGCTTCTGGTGCTTCTCGCGTCGCTCGGCGTCCCGCACATGGGAGGCGCCTCGGTGCCGAACCCGATCGTGGAAGGGCCGATCTCCGGCGGGATCCGCGGGCACGCGTGGAACGCCAGCCTCTACGACATCGCACCGTACGGGTACGTGGAGGAAGAGTTCTTCTACGGCGGGCTCGCGCGCACCCGCGGACCGCTGGCTCCGATCGCGGCCCCGTACAAGAGCCGCATGATCGTGAAGCGGCCCGCCGATCCGGCCGCGTTCAACGGGACCGTGATCGTCGAATGGCTCAACGTGACGGGAGGAACCGACCTCGAGACGGTGTGGCCGGTCGCGTGGGAGTTCCTCGTACGGAACGGCTTCGCGTATGTCGGCGTCTCGGCGCAGCTGGCCGGCCTGTGCTGCGGGCCCCTCGCGCCGAAGGGCTGGGATCCGCTCCGGTACGCGACGATCTTCCATCCCGGCGACGAGTACTCGTACGACATCTTCTCGCAGGCGATGAAGGCGCTCCGCGATCCGCTTCTGAACCGAACCACGATCGGAACGCCGAAGCCCGTGGATCCGCTGGGTGGGCTGAAGCTGCAGCACATCGCGGCAGGCGGCGCCTCGCAGTCGGCAAGCCGGCTCACGTCGTACATCAACGAGGGGTACGACGCCGAAGCGGGCCTCGTCGACGTGTTCAACATCACGCGCGGCGGCGGACCGTACGACGACTTAACCACGCCGATCCTTCAGCTGAACGAGGAAGGGCAGGATGAGCTTCCGGCGGACAACGATCGGTACCGGCTCTGGGAAGAAGCGGGAACCTCGCATGCGCCGGCGGCGTGGTGGAACTACATCTGGGCCATGCAGATGCGCGACGCAGGTACTCCGTCGGTCCCCGACGCGGTGACGGCCGCGTGCTCGACGAACCGGGGATCGGTCGATTATTCGGCGCGAGCCGGGCTCTGGTGGACGCACCACTTCCTGACCACCGGCGAGCTGCCGCCGAGCATCCCGCGGATCGAGCGCGACGCCGACGGCTCCGTGAGGCGAGACGCGAACGGGCTTGCGGTCGGCGGGATGCGCCATCCGTTCGTCCAGGTGCCCGTGGCCTACAACTCCGGCGAGGGATGCCCGCTGTGGGGCTTGTACAAGTCGTGGCCGGCCGAGAAGATCACCGCGCTGTACGCGACGCACGCCGACTACGTGTCGAAGGTGACGGCGTGGGCGCAGTCCGAAGTCGCGCTCGGCTGGCTCCTTCCCGACGATGCCGCAGATGTGATCGCGAAGGCGGAGGCGTTCGACGGGCCCTGGGGCGACGCGTCTTGCTACGACACCTACAACGCCACAGGGAACGAGGACGGTCCGCTCTCCAGCGCAGTGTATGACCTGAGCTTCGATCCCAGTCTCCCGCTCGGGACGCAGTCCGCGCTGCGCGATGTCTCCTGCAACGCGCTGGTGCCGATCGGCCTTTGAACCGTCCGATCTAAGGCGCGGCCTGAGCGGGCGCCGGTTTCTCCGGCGGGACGCCGACCCCTTCGAGCAACCCTTGTCGTCCGAATCGCCGAACGACCTCAAGCACGGCTTCCTGAACCTCGCCCCTGTCGCGTTCGAACACCTCGGCGATGTCGCCGACGATCTCCTCGACGGATCCGGTCCCATCCAAGCACTGCCACACGATCGCGGCCGTCGGATTGAGCACGTGCACAGCTCCGGACCCGTGGTCGACCAGAACCATCTCGTAGTCGCGCTCGGCGATCGACACATCGCTGCGGCCGACCGGAACGAACGTGGCTCCGAGCGCTTGCGGGTCGAGGAGATCCTCGGCAGGCGAAGCCACCTTCAGGTGTTCGGTGTGATCGTGACCGTCTTCATCATCGTGCTCGTGCGACGCTTCGGCTTTGGCCTCGATCTCAGCCGCGACGCCGGCAACGACCTCGGTCAGGCCGAATGCCTCGATGAGCAGATCGTTGATCTCCCCGTCGCCCGATGCGTGTGCGGAAGCAACCAGGCCGCTCGGGTCGATCAAGATCGCTCCCGGCGTGCCGCGAGAACCATACGACTTCGCCACCTCACCATGCTCATCGACTAGCGCCCCGGCGATCTCGTACTTGGTCGCGCGCTCGAGTACGGCCTCCGGGGCGCCGCTGCTCAAGACGGTCACCGTCAAGGTGTCTGCGAAATCGCGCTGCCAGCGTGCAAGCTCGGGCGCGATCCGGACACACGGACCGCACGACGGTGAGAAAAAGACGAGCAACACACGCCTGCCCCGCGCCAGCAGATCGGAGAGTGCGACCGTGCCGCCCGAGGCCCGGGCGAGGGAGAACGAGGGCGCGGCGCTTCCGACCGGTGGTGCGGTGGGGCGCCTCGCGGCCATTTCGGCGTCGGTCGGCCCGCCGGTGATGAGCGTCGTTCCACTGCGACCGAGAACGGCGAGCGCCACGGCGATCGCAACGACCGCGACGCTAACGATGACGACCCCTGGGCCGTCGAGGTCCTCGATGGCGTCGATCACGCTGCCGCCGGCGTCGGGGCCCGCACCGAACACGACGACCCCTGCGGCCGCGGCCAGGAACACGTTTCGCACAAGCGTCGACGGTCCGACCGGAGCGGAGTGCAACTGCCCGAAGCAGTGGCAGTCCGGGCGGCGTCCTTGAGCCAGGTTGATCGAGATCCCGATGATGAACGCGGCCAGCAGCCCGATGGCGGCGACCGCTCCGGCCCGAGCCGAGGTGCCGGGAACGAGCGATACCGCGATCGCGCATTCGGCGATCGGGAGCCCGAATGCGACAGGACCCACGAGCGCGCCCGGCAGGCCGAAGCCCTCCACCGCACGCCGCGTTCCCTCGCGATCACGGAGCTTCGCGATCCCCGAGACGGCGAACACCGCCGCGAGCATGATGCGGAGCACGACCGAGGATGCGTCCATCGAGATGCGAATCCTACCGGCCCTGCAGCCTTCGTCCGCCGGACTCCGCGGAGGCCTTTGCCGGATCTTCCGCATCCGGCCGCCGTGCTACCCTCCGACGCCGTGAAGCTTCGCTCCACACTCGGTGCGCTCGCGTGCTTGCTCGTTCTCGTCTCCTGTAGCTCGTCTCCGAGCTTCGAGGGCACGTTGTTCGTCGCGGACACGAACTCGAAGGACGTCGCCGTCGTAGACGCCGGATCGATGAAAGTGCTCGCGCGGATCCCGTTGCCCGGAAAACCGCACGGCGTCGATATCGAGCCGGGCGCCAAGCGGATCTGGGCGTCGAACATCGAGGGCGATTCCGTTTCCGTGATCGACATCGCTTCGCGGAAGGTCGTTACCTCGATCAAAACTTGCGTGGGTCCGGTCAACGCCGCGTTCGCGGCGGGTCGCGCCTTCGTCGCCTGCGGCGACGGCTACATGACCGTGATCGACACGACGACGCTCACCGTTCTCACGACCGAGGCGATCGGGTTCGCGCCGCACCAGATCATCGCCGGACCCGGCGGTCGTCTGTGGGCGGTGAACCGCGGGTCGAACGATCTCAGCGAGATCGACCCGGCGACGGGAACACTTGTCTCGCGGCACCCGGCCGGGCCCTTCGCCTACGACGCGGTGTTCTCGCCGGACGGCAAGTACGCATTCGTGACGAGCAGGACGTGGAGCGCGGTGTCCGTCCTCTCCACGGATGATTTCCAGATCCTCGGGTCCATCAAGGTGGGGAAGGATCCGTCGCTGCTCGCGATGGCGCAGGACGGAAGGCGCCTCTACGTGACGAACAAGAACGACGGCACGGTGAGCGTGATCAACGCGCTGACGTTCCAAGTGGTCGACACGATCCGGGTACAACAGGAGCCCGGGGGGATCGCGATCTCCCCGGACGGAAGGCTGCTCTTCGTCGCGAACTTTGGCTCCGACACGGTGTCGGTGATCGACACGGAGAACCACCGGGTAATCAAGACCATTCCCGTCGGCGATGCCCCGGACGACATCGCGATCCTGTCAAAGGCGTAACGGTTCGCAGATTAATTTCCGGCTCGTGTTCCGGCGCTACGCCGCCGGACCGCGCCGCTGGCGACGCGAAGGGCCGCGGAGCGATCTCGACGACCAGACGCCAACCGCGGTGGCACCTGCGAGCAAAGCTCCGCCGGTCAGACCCAATGCGCCCGATTCGAGCCCCGTTCCCGGCAGCGCTCGGCCGGAACGCACGCTCGGCTGGGGCGCCGGCTTCGGCGATGCGGGCTGGGGCGCAGCGAGTCCGGCAGGCGCGAGGGCGGTCAGCTCCGGATGCTCGATCACGTCGAAGCCACGACCGCGATCGCCCGTGAAGATGAAGCCGTTGTGGAAATACGACGACCACGTATCGGCCTCTGCCCCCCTGACCTGAGCGACCAACGTGGGCGCTGCGGGGTCGGTGAAGTCGATGATCGAAGTTCCCGCGGTGTAGGAGGCTGCGACCATCCAAGGCCGGTCGGGGACCATGTTGAAGTTGTGAGCGGTGCATACGTAACCGAGCACCGCGACGTCGGTAAGCCCGGGGGTGCCCGTCCACCCTCGCAGGACGGGCTGATGCTCATCGGAGATGTCGTAGAACCAGTAAGCCCCGGTCGGATTCGCTCCCGCCGGATCGCACAGGTGAGCCCCGATCGCTTCGTCGGCGATGACGAGCACTTTGCCGTCCGAGCTCGGAGCTGCCCCGTGGTGCAGCTGGATCACCGGGTTGAAGATCGAAGAGACGACGGTCGGGTGGACAGGATCGGTGATGTCCATGATGTGCGTCACGTTGGAGCCGGCGCAGTATGCGCGGTTCCCGACGACGTTGATGTCGTGACACCCGAGCGATTGCGGTGGGGTCCAGGTGCCGACGATCTTGGGATTCGAGGGATCGCGGATGTCCACGATCGTGGTGGGGAATTCGTCCGGGCTCGTCCCGAGGCCACCGGGGTTGGCGTAGACGTATCCGGTGTCCCCGACGATGGTGAGCGTGTGCGTCCCGGCCGGCCCGATCTTGACGAACGCGGTCTGCGTCGGCCGGGTGGGGTCGGTGACGTCGATGATGCGAAGGCCGCCCTCGTCCACAGGCGTACATCCGGGTGTGCTTCCCGAACTGTGCATCCCCATGACGACGGTCGTGCGGTAGACGCCGACGTCGTTCTGGTTTCCCGAGCACGGGAAGCGGCCGATCAGTCGCGGGCGGCGGGGGTCGGCGATGTCGAAGATCCTCAAACCGCCGTCCGTGCCGTCGTAGGAGCCGACGAACGCGAGCGTTCCGCTGAAGTCGAGATCGGTCCCGCCGGGGAACGCGATCGAAGCGATGAGCCGCCCGTCGCCGGTGGTCTCTGCCGTCAGGTCTCCCGGCCGGGTCACGAGCGACGGCGCGGCCGGCTTTGGAGGTGGCAGGAACCCGATGCTTCCCTCGTAGGCGGTGGTGCCGCCGTACGCCACCGCGATGACGCGGTAGGTACCCGGTTGCGGCTCCTTGATCACGATCGTTTCGGAATCGGTGCCGGCGCTCAGCTCGGACGTGCCGTCGCTACACTCCGGGTCTTCCTGTTGGGTTCCCGGGCACACGAAGAGGTCCAGGTCGTTGGCGTTGTCCTCCCACGAGATCGAAGCTACGAGTTCGCGCGTCTCCGTCTCGTAGAAACCGGCCGGGACCTCCAGCGTGAGCGTGAACGTGTCGCAGATCACGCCCTCGACACACAGGGGCGGACCGGCGATGGGTGCGCCCGTCAACTCGGCTCCCTGGTAGCTAAGAGTCGGCGAGGTGGGACTGACCGTTCCCGAGTCGGGGGTCGCACCGCGAGCCGGGAACACGCCGGCGAGCAGGCCTACGATCGCGATCGCGGTAAGGATCCGTCTCATCGCCCTGCGCCTCCTTCCGAAACTCCCGACAGGGTTCTTCGCGCTACGACGCCATTCCTTCCTGCCGGCACGCTGGGATCGGGCAGGCGACCATCCCGGCGACCGCTTAGAGTCCGAGCCGCGCCCGGTCCTCGGCCGAGAGGCTGCTCAGGATCTTCGACGCGCCGAGCGACGGGTGACCCGAGGGGGTCGCGATCGTAGCCGGGTCGAGAACCGCGACCCTGCGTCCGTCGTGACAAGCGATGCAGCCGGCTTCTCGCTGCTCGAGGCGGCGGAACTCATCGGGCAGCGGCGGGACGTCGTTGCCCCCGCACGCGGTCAGGCTCGCCAGCCAGGCCGCTAGGCAAACTCCGGCGCGCCGCGCGCGGCGGCCGGCGGCCACACCAGGACCGGCTTCCCATCTTGCCACTGCCACACCACCCCGAAGGCACGTAGGTTCTGCCCGGACTCGGGTCCGCCCGCGGGCGCGAAACGGATGCCGGCGCCGTTCGGCAGACTCCCGTCCGGGATATCGATGGAACGGGCCGCCGCCGCGATGTCCGTCGGCGCCAAGGAGCGGGCCCGGGGGAGCGTGTGCGCGAGCAGCGCCCAAGCGCCGGAGAAGCCCATGTACGCCGCCGCCTCCGGTGTGCCCGCGTAACGGTGGAGGTACCGGGACCGCAGCTCCTCCGCCAGGGCTCGTCCTTCCGTCGTGAGCGCGGTCGGTGCGAGGTCCATCGGCTTGTCCGAGACGAACACACCGTTGATCTTCGACCCCAGGAGCTTCGCCATCTCGGCGGTGTAGAAGGCCGCGCACTTTCCGATCAGCGCCTTGATCTTCAAACCAGAAGACACCAGCCGTTCGCGGAAGCGCGCGCCGTCGTGGAGGTAGCTCGCGGCCACGACGATGTCGGGCTCGAGCCGGCCGAGCGAGGTGAGGATGCCGGCGAAGTCCTCCTTCACCGGATCGTAGGGGAAACTGCCGACGAGCCGGAAGCCTCGCGAGGCGGCCTCGCGCTTGATCCCCTCGCCGACCGACGAACCGTAAGGGTCATCCTCGTAGACGACGGCGACCTTCAGGTCCTTGGTCGCGATCTTGAACTGCGGGGCGAGCACCTTCGTGGCGAAGCCGGCGGCTTGCGCGGACAGAACCGCACCCGATGGCCCCATCCGGAACACTTCCGGGTAGCCGCGTCCGGTCACGAGGTCGGCGACCGCGCCCGTCTCCCAGTAGAGGATCCCTTCCCGGTGTGCGGCTTCGCTGGCAGCGAGCGCGAGCGTGCTCGAGTACGAGCCGATGATCACCGGCACGCCTTCGTCCGCGAGGCGATGCGCCTCGCGCCACCCGGCATCGATGTCGGGCGCGTCGGCGCTCACGAGCTCGACGGGCCGTCCGCGGAGACCGCCACGCGAGTTGAAAAGCTCTACGGCGATCTCGACGCCCCGGAGTTCCTCGGTGCCGAAGCGCTGCAGCACTCCCGTCGTCGGGTACAGCGAGCCCAGCTTGACCGGCGAAGGGTCCGACCGGACGGTCGAGGTGCACGCCGCTAGCACAAGCAGAAGGGCGGCCCTCGCGTAGCGGGACGGATTCAATGGGTACCTCCTGGCAAGGGCGTGGAAGCCCATGTTCGCCGACGCGACGCCATGCTAGTTGCAGCGGCGGCTCCGGCGGCAAGGACGGCCGCGAGCGCGACCAGGCCGCTGGGCGGAGGAAGACTGAGCGGCTCGGGAGCCGGTGGTGGATCGCGCGGGAAGGCTTGGTCGTACGGGAAGGCGGAGAACGGGAACGCTGCGAATCTGGTGTTCGACGGAGCCACCGGCGTCGTGGGGATCGCGCTGTTCGTCGCGCCGGCGGTCGGGGTGGTACCGGGCACCGGTACGGCTCCGCCCGGTGAGGTCGGCTTCGGGTTCGGCTTGGGCTTGCCCGTGGTCGCCGTCGCGGTCGGCTCCGGCGGAGGGTCGTCGGGTGGGGGCGGCTGCGTCGGTGTGTGTTTCGGACATATCGAAGGCGGACATCCGCCCGGGATCGGCTCCGCGTCGGCGACGATCGTGGGCACGCCGCCGCTGATCGCACAAGCACCGAGGAGCATCGCTGCGCCGCAAGCCGTCAGCGAAAGGACGAGCGTTCGCGCGTGAGCCATCACGTCACCTCGAAGGTGACCTCTTGCACCACGCGCGGCGCGAACGGCGCGTGGTCGCTGGCCACGAACTCGACCCGGATCACGTGGCTCCCCGCGGCGACGTCGGGGATCTGCTGCTCCAGTCCCAACGTCATCGAGATCAAACGACCGTCGAGGAGTACGTGCAAGTGACCCTCATTCGGCTTGAGGTTCGACGATGTGAACTCAACGAGTTTCGCTTCGTCGAGCCCGACGCGAAGCGTCACGGTGGGCCCGCCCTGGGCGTCCCCCGCTTTGGGAAGGAGGATCTTGAGCTTCGCGGTGCTGCTCGGCCGGGACGCGGCCGTGCTCGGCGCGCCGGGCGTCGCCTGTGACGTTGGGCCGCCCCCGCATCCCGCCACGAGCGCGGCCATCAGCAGCGAGGCGGCGAACATCGTCAAAGGGCGCGAGCGGCCGGACATGATGCCGCCACTGTAGCGACACCCACAGCCCCGGCACAGGGCCGATCTCCAGTCCGCTCTCTCCGGTTACGCCCCCGGGTTGCACCGCTCCAGTCCGACCTGTTGGCCGCAGGCGAGCGGGGCCCCGAGCGCCGGCAACGGCACGAAAGGCAGCAGGATCGAGGACGGGTGCTCGGCGTCGTGGAAGATCTGGTTCACGCCCGGCGGCGTCGTCGGGATGTAGAACGCGATCGAGTCGGCGATCGGCGGAGTCGTGACACGCAGCAGCAGCCGGTGCCCGGCGCGGAACACGTGGCCGAGCGGGAAGACCTCGATCTCGTACTTGTAGATCTCACCGGGCGTGATGAGGTTCAGCAGCGTATTGGTGTGCGGGTTGTACGGACGGTAGATCTCTCCGCCGGGAGTGAAATCGGTACGGGCGAGGTCCAGCTCGCGGTGGGACGCCTTGAGCATCCCGCGCTGGAGCCGGGTCATGTTGCCGTCCGCGTCGACGTCGTTCACCTCGACGTAGAACTCCGTGTCGACGGCGAGCGACGACGCATAGAGCGTGACGTCGATCGGGCCTGCGATGCCGACGTCCTGCGTGAACGGCTCGGTCTGGTACCGGACTTCATCGGGAAGGTCGGCCGTCGTCAGCTCCGCTCCCACGTTGGTCGCGTAGTACACCCAAGCGCCTGCGCGTTTGGATCCCGACACGTACGGATCCGCCGCTTCGGCCGCGCCTGGCGGTGTCGGGCCGAGGGCGTTGCCGGTTCCGAAGTAGTAGCGCGTCCATTGGGTCACATCCAGCGGCCAGTTCGCGTCGGCGAGGACCCCGTTCGGCTCGAGGGAACCCTCGACGTCGTGCATCTCGAAGAAGACCTTCACCCGCTTCGACTGATCGAGGATGTCGCCGAAGCACACACCTCGCACGTAGCAGTCGAGGAACGCGACGCGGTCGTCGCGGATCTGCGGCGGCGAAGTGTTGGTCGAGTGAACGCCGTTCGTGAGCAACAGGCGCTTCGGCAGATCCGGTTTCAGCTCGTCCAGCCGTTGCCAAAGCAGGTTCGAGCCGCGCGGGCCGGTCTGCTCGTCCTGATAGCTCTGCACGATGTGCGTCGGGATGTTGATCGCGTCGATGTAGGTGATCGTCGAGTGTGACTTCCACCACTGCCCGTCCTCGCCGAGCGCGAGCACGCCGTTCAGGATCGCGTTGTCCGCAACGTCGGGTGGAACCCGACCGAGCTGATTCGTCAAACAAGTCGCATCACCGGACTGCAAGCCGGGGATCGTGCCGCTCGTGTGCTCGGACGCGGGGCGGTAGGCGCCGGTCCAGATCAGCGGGAATCCGAAGTTGGAAACGCCGCCCATGTAGACGATCCCGCGATAGAGGTCGTCGATGAGGCCCGACACCGACATCGCGACGAGGTGTTCCGGCTGGGTCGAGGCGACCAGCCAGCCGGTGAGCCCCGAGTACGAGTGGCCCCAGATCGCGACCTTGCCGTTGGACCATTCCTGGTCGGCGATCCACTCGATCACCTGGTTCCCGTCCTCCGACGAACGGCGGTCGAAGAGGTCGAACTGTCCGCCCGAGCACGCCGTTCCTCGCAAGGACATGTGCACGGTGGCGTAGTTGCCGTCGCCGAACGTCTTGCTGTCCGCGTTCATCGGGTCGGATGCGCCGCCGTAGCCGTCGATCTGGATGATCGTGGGCCACCCGCCGACCGGCGCGGCGCCGGTGGGGAACTGAACGTTCACGGCGATGAGCGTCCCATCGCTCATCTCGACGTAGTGGGTCGGGCCGTCGGCCGGAGCGGTCCCCGGCACCGCCAGGGAGCCCAGAAGCACGACCCCAACGAGCAGCATCTTCGTAAGCAAGCGTCGCGTCACGGCTGGCCTCCGCCTTTTGTTCAACCTGGATAAGTCTGGACAATTCGCCTTCGCGCGCCCGAAGTCCTTTCCTTGATGCGCGCTTCGCCTGGACCGGGCGGCCAGGAGCATTGCCGGCGGGCGTCGAACCAGACCCCATAGCGCCGGTTTCCAGGGAGGATCGATGCGTCTGAACCGTTCCGTAGCGCTCGCGATCGGCGCCTTGCTGGCCTTGAGCTTGTCGCCGGTGCCGGGCAGCCCGGCCGCCCGCTCGAAGCCCGGCCCGCTGTCGCGCCCGGGCATCTCGCAGCTCCTGGCGCTGCCGTCCGGGCCCAGAAGCTGATCGGTATCGCGACCTACCCGACGGCGCCGCCCTCCGCCGCCAAGGCGAGGGCGCTCCGGAGGCTCGGGCTCGTCGTCCAGCCACTGAAGCACCTGCCGATGGCGTTCCTCCACGGGACGAAGGCACAGATGCGGGAAGCCATGATCAAGGGCCTCGCGAAGGACATCTATCCGAACGAGAAGGTCGACTATCACTCGCGAGAGTCCCGCGCGTCCGTTCGCGCGGACTTGATACCGACCCACCTGACCGGCAAGGGCGTCGGCGTCGCGATCCTCGACACGGGGATCGATGCCACGCACCCCGATCTCGCCGACCACGTGACGCACAACGTGAAGTTCGTCGGGCCGGAATACCTCGGCATCACCGGCTTGTACGTCGACCCGAACATGCCGCCGGGCACGTTGATCCTTCCGATCGACCAGCTGCCGTACAACAACTCGGACCTCAGCTCCGGACACGGAACGCACGTCGCCGGGATCGTCGCGGCCGACGGCACGACGACACCGGATCAGGTGGGCATGGCTCCGGACGCAGAGCTGATCGGCTATGGGACCGGCGACGTCGCGCTCATCCTCACGATCGTCGCGGCCTTCGAGAACATCATCGAGAACCGCGACGCGTGGAACATCGACGTCGTCAACAACTCGTGGGGGAGTTCCTTCAAGCTGTTCGATCCGGACCACCCGATCAACATCGCGACCAAGGCTGTGGCCGACGCGGGAGTCGTCATCACGTTCTCGGCCGGCAACAGCTACGCCGAGATGCAGGTCAACCCATGGTCGATCGCGCCGTGGGTGATCTCGGTCGGATCCGGCACGACCTCGGTCCAGCGTTCGAGCTTCAGCTCGGGCGGCCTGCGCTTCGACAACTCGATCCCGATCCCCCTCCCCGAGACCGAGCACGTCCGCTTCGACGGCGATCGGATCGGGATGTACCACCCCGACATAAGCGCGCCGGGGAGCGACATCGTCTCCAGCGGCACGCCCACCGGTTTCTATGTGAATCTGGCCACGGTGCCGCCCGCCCCCGGCGGGACGGCGACCGCGTCGGGGACCAGCATGGCCGCGCCGCACGCCGCCGGCCTCGCGGCGCTGCTGCTGCAAGCGCGCCCGACGCTCACCCCGACGCAGGTCCGCGAAGTGATGCAGGTCACGACCGTGCGGATGCGCGACAACACGCCGTTCTGGCACGCCGGCTACGGCTGGATCGACACGGTCGAGGCGATCAAGCTCGTCGGTCGACCCGATTTCTCGCCGGCGCTCCTCGCGAGCCTGCAGGCGAAGCGCGACACCACCGTTCGCGCCGAGCGGGAGTTCTCGGTGGTGTCCTCGGATCTGTGGACGTTCACGCCGACGCTTCCGGCGACCGCGCTCGGCCTCGAGACCGTGAGCTACGAGGTCGACGTGCCGCCGACAACGAAGGCGTTCAACGCCACCGTCGCGTTCCCGGCCGTCCCGCTCGCCGGCAATCCGCTCGGCCTCTTCGACTGGCAGCTCGTGATCACCGACGCAGCCGGCACCGAGGTCGCTACGAGCGTCGTTTCCCAGGACACCGGGCTCTCGTCGGTCTTCGTGGACCTCGTCAACGCCAGGACGGACGACGCCGGGAACCTGATCCAGCCGCCGAAAGTGACCTACGGTGAGTGGACGATCGACGTGGTCGGGAACCTCTGGGCCCGCGACCCGATCGACCTCTTGGCTACGCGGCAGGTCAGCGTCGCCTTCGTGCAGCTGACCCCGCAGAAGAACGCACTAGCGAACCTCGCCAAGTTCGTGAAGGCGAGCGATTACACGCTCCATTTCCAGCCAGACGGCAGCGGAGGCCCCGCGACCTCGCCTGAGGGCTGCGCGCTCCAAGCCGGCGCTCCAACCGGCGGTCTTGCCCCGACGCCGGCGACCACCGACTGTCAGGCGGGCATCGCCGACTACACGACCACATATGGGGTCGGCACGCCGGCCGAGTTCGTTTCGGAGCCGTTGAAGACCACGACGACGGTCGGCGGGCTCGCGAAGTTCACCTTCTACTTTGCGCATGAGAGTCAGCCGGTGCTGGGCGCCTACGGTGCCGGGAGCATCACGTACGCGCTCGACGCGATCGCGACCGACGGCAAGACCGTGGGCGTGGCGGGCGGTGAGGTCTCCGACGGAGCGATGGCGGGGCCGACTCCGACCAGGGGCGAGTATCCCTTCGTGACCCCGCCGACCGTGGTCCCCGCAGGCTCAACGCTCCGCCTGCGGTTCCAGGTTAGCTGTTTCTGCTCGGGTGGGATGCGGATGGTTTACGGCGGCGAGTTCGCCGACTCGGGCATAACGATGGGCATCGGGTCGCTGCAAGCGAGTGGCACCGCCTCGGCGCCCAAGCCGGCTCCCGCAGCGAAGGCGGCGGTGAAGGGGGCGAAGCAGCTTCCGGCCACCGGCGTCGGGACCTCGGCCGCCGGCCATCTGTTCATGCTCGGTGCGGCGACGTCGGCGCTCGCCGTCGCCCGGGCCTGCCGGGTGCGCATGATCAAGTAGGTCTGGTGGAACGCGTCGGCCGGCCGCGAAGCG
>JBBDRM010000010.1:0-29233 GCA_040905475.1 Actinomycetota bacterium | reverse complement strand
CCCCCCCCCCCCCCCCCCCCCCCCCCCCCCCCCCCCCCCCCCACTACCCCGCCCTTAGGCGGCCGTCAGGATGACCCTCTGGCGCGTCAGATGGTCCTCGCCGCAACTGAAGAAGTTGCAAGCGAAGGCGTTGACGTTGAGCGAGGCCGTGCCCGGCGCGAAGTCGGCGCCGTTCGGACGAACCTCGGCCGTCCACGGGTGCGTTCCTCCGTCACACGGCACCTCGGTGAAGAAGAATCCGTCGGTTTTCCGCGCGTGGGTCCGGCTCGCCTGCTTCAGCGTGCCGTCGACACCCGCGAACTCAACGCCCTCTCCGGAGCACGTCACGGTCCCTCCGACGGTCGCAAAACCGGTATCGGTGTCCACCGTTCCCGACTTGTCGACGGTGACGCTGATGACGGGCGGCGGCGGCGGGGGAGTGAGGCTGATCGTCAGCTGGCCGCCGTTGCCCCCACCGTCGAACTCGTCGTCGATGGCGAGGATGAAGTACGAGACCCCGGCTTCGGCGGTGAACGCGATAGCGCCCGGCCCGCACGCGACGAGCTCGAGGGCGCCGGGCGTCCCCGATCCGACCAGAACCCCTGCGCTGTAGTTGGAGCTTGAAACGTCGATGAAGACGTCCGAACCGGTTCCCTGCAACGAGTACCAGACGCTCGCGTCCGTGGCCGGCGCGCCGCAAAGCTCGTTGAGCGCTGCGTCCTGCGCGTCCGTCGTGGCTTCAGACGTGTCGATCGTCTGCGTGAATGGGATCGCCCCGATCGCCGTCGCCCCTCCGATGGTGTCGTTCGACGGTGAGGCCGCCGAAACGCTTGCCACCTGGAGCATGACGGCCGCGAACACGGCGAAGGCCGTGAGCGAACGTCGAGATCTCATGCCGACTCCTCCTCTCCCCGGAGCGGATTCTCCTGATCGCTCAGACGCCCGACCCGATCCCAAAGTTCCGACTCGTGTGGCTTCGTGACGGAAACGAGCGTTTCGGTTCGGCTACCCTTCGATCGGCCCGCCGGCGTGAAGGAGGATGGGTTGCTCGAGGAGATCGTCAATCGCGTCGGGCCTGTATTCCAGGTCGCGGGCTACTGGATCGTGGCGGGAGCCGTGGTCCTCGAACGATCCATCTTCATCGGCTTGATCATCCCCGGTGACGTGGTCCTGGCACTGGGCGGCATCTACGCAGCCCGGAACGAACTATCCCTCCCATGGGTGATCGCGACCGCGACGCTGGCGGCGATCGTGGGCGAGTCGGTGGGTTACTGGCTCGGCCGGAGGTACGGCGTCGGCCTCATATCGCGGCTGCCCCTCGTCCGCCGTCTCTCCCCCAAGCTCCATGCGGCCGAGGAGTACTTCCGCACGCAGGGCCGCAAGACCGTGTTCATCGGCCGCTTCGCGACCGCGGCCGGCTCGTTCATCCCGTTCGTGGCCGGCGTAGCGAAGATGCCGTTCGGCCGGTTCCTCGCCGTCGACGTTCCCGCCATCATCGTGTGGGCCGGCGGTATCGCCGCCGTCGGCTACGTGTTCGGGAGCAACCTCGACCGCGTCGAGCGTTTACTGTCACGGTTCGGTCTCATAGCTCTGGGTCTCCTGGCCGTGCTCATCCTCACTCGCTTCCTCCTGCGGAGGCGGCGGCAGAGCGACGGCGCCGGGTGACGACCGCGGCCTGGCTCTGTATCGCCGTCGCGGGAGCGCTCGCGCTCGCCGATTGGATCGCGGTGTCTCCCTCCGTTGGATCCAAGCGCGCCGAATACGTGCTCAAGCCGGCGACCATGATTCCCCTCATCGCCGCCGCGGCGATCCTGGACCCCGAGCGCGACGCGCAGCGCGCGCTGTTCGTAGCGGCGCTCGTCCTTTCGCTCGCCGGTGACGTTTTCCTGATGCTTCCGCGTGACCTGTTCGTCGCCGGGCTCGGCTCCTTCCTGCTCGGCCATATCGCGTACATCGGAGGCTTCCTGCTCGAGCCGCGGACGGGGGGCCCAACGTTGATCGCGGGCGCCGTTGTCGTGATGGCCGCGGCCACCCTCGGGCGGCGGATCATCACCGCGGCGCGCGCGAGCGATGCTCCGGCGATCGCGGCACCCGTCGCCGTCTACATGATGGTGATCTCGATCATGGTCGTCCTGGCAGCCGGCACCGCCGAGGCGTTCGCCATCGTCGGGGCTGCGATCTTCTTCGCCTCCGACGCGATGATCGCGTGGGACCGCTTCGTCCGGCCCTTCAAGTGGGCGCGCCCGCTGATCATGGCGAGCTACCACGTGGCGCAAGCGGCGCTGGTGATCTCGCTCACACGTTGACGGCTTCCGCGGAGGTAGGCTCCGCGTATGGACCCCGAGTCCGCACAGACGTCCCTCGAGTCCGCCTCCACCTGCGACTTGTCCACGATCTGCTGGAACTGCGGCTTGCCGATGCAGCCCGAGCATGCCCATTACCGATGCCCCGGCTGCGGCTGGCGTGACTCCTGCTGCGACGGGCCTTACTGATGGGCCGACGTGGTGCTAGCACCTCCCGGCCACGTTCGGCGACCGACCCCGCGAAGTGGTGGGGGCAGGATGGGAACCGCGATCCGTCCGTCCTAGCGTCGAGGGGTACCTCGATGAAGGAGGACGGAGATGCAGAAGATCCTGGTCGGAACCGACGCGTCCGGCTCCGCCGACCTCGCGGTCGAGGCCGCTGCTCGCCTTGCCGCGGCGCAGGATGCGGAGTTGCTCGTGCTCTACGTTCGTCCACCGCTCGACGCACGGGAGGTCTTCGACCCGTCGCACATGCCCGACGCCGACGCGTACATGACCGCGATCCGGGAGCGCTTCAGCGAGGTCAAGGTACGTGGCCGGGTCGAATCCGGTGACCCCGCCGAAACGATCTGCGACGTAGCCGAGGAAGAGACCGTCGACGTCATCGTCGTCGGCAACCGGGGCACCCACGGCAAGCGCCGCTGGTTCCTCGGCAGCGTCCCGAACGCGGTCGTGCAGCACGCGCCGGCTTCCGTGTACATCGTCGACACGAGGAGCGCCCAATGAACGCGACCTTGGCGAAGGAGCGGATGTCCTCCACGCCCCGCGCCGCGATCGCCGGGATCCGCTCGTTCTACTCGCGGCCGCTCGGCTGGCTCGCGCTGATCATCACCGCGGTCTTCCTCGCCTACGGCGGCGGAGGAGCGATGTTCTGGTTCCACGCGATCTACCGCGGCGAGGCCGGTCCGCCGATCAACGACTGGTACCACTGGTTCTTCGACTCGTCGCTCGGCTTCGTGGCGCTCACGCCGGCGCTGTTCTTCATCCTCCCGGCGGCTCTGTGGGCCCTCGATCAGATGCGGCTCGCCGGCCGAAAGGTCAAGGCCGTCACTTACGTGCTCGTCGTGGGCGTGATGTTCGGCGTCGCGACCGGCCCCGGTCCGCTGTTCCACGACACGCTCGTCGGCCGCACGGCGCCCCTCGGCAAGGCCGCGGTACGGATCTTCGGCCACGACCCGGAGGTTGGCGCGCGCATGGCGGGCGCGCATCCCCATTCGACGCTCACGGAGGGTTTGTTGCAGGTGATCGTCGGCGTGCCGGTCTACATCGTTGCCGGCTTGCTTGCCCTCGCCACCATCCGGGCACTGGCACGCAGAACAGCCGCGTAGGAGACATCCCCCAGGAGCCCGGCGCCGGCCGGGCTCCTGCCTTTCCTCCCGCGAGCGTGCGCCGCGGATGCGCGGGATACTGGCGGGAGCCGTGGGAGCAGTCCGCCGCCTCTTCGCCGCGATCGCGCTCGCAGCGCTGGGGGTTGCATCGCTCCTGCCGATAGACGCTGAGGCGCAGACGGTCGCCGACCCCGACTTCAAGCTCAAGACCGTCGCGTCGCTCGATTTCCCCGTCGGCATGCAGTTCACGCCCTCGGGGACGCTCCTGTTCGTGAACGAGCGGGAGGGCCGGATCCGGATCATCAAGAATGGCAAGCTGCTGAGCCAACCATTCGCGATCGTTAACACGACCACGTCGGGCGAAGGCGGACTGCTCGGCCTGGCGCTCCATCCCAGCTTTGAGACGGGTCAGCCGTGGGTCTACGTCTTCTACACGTACACGAGCGACGGCCAGATGTTCGACCGCGTCGAGCGCTTCAGGGCGTCCGGCGACAAGACCGTACAGCGTCAGATCGTGTTCGATGCGATGCCGGCCAGTCAGTACCACCACGGCGGCAGCCTCGCGTTCGGGGCGGACGGCAAGCTCTACGTGTCCAACGGCGAGGAGCACGACTCCAACAAGGCCCAGGACCCGACCGTGCTCGGCGGCAAGGTGTACCGACTCAATGCCGACGGCTCGATCCCGTCCGACAACCCGTTCTCCGGCGAGCCGACGTTCGCCTACGGGCTGCGTAACCCCTTCGGAATGACGGTCGACCCGACCGGCGGCCGCATCTGGGTCACCGAGAACGGACCTAGTGAGGACGACGAGGTCAACCTGATCGTGAAGGGCGGCAACTACGGCTGGCCGAAGGTCACCGGCTCCGACGGGAGCGGCGGCTACCGCGATCCGGTCCTCAACTATCAGAACATCGTCGTGCCGACCATGATGGCGTTCGGCGGCAGCGCGCTCCCCAAGGCCTACCGCGGCAACCTCTTCTTCGGAACGTACGGCCAGCAAACGATCCACCGGGTCAAGCTGACGGCGAGCCGGACCGGCGCGTCCAGCGACACGATCTTCATCCGCCCGAACCAAGGCGTGGTCGGCATGACGATGGGCCCCGACGGCCTCTACTACACGACGCCGACGAAGGTCGTGCGAGCCTACGTCCCCGCCGCGCCTGCTCCCGCCCCCGTGCAGACGACCCCCAAGCCCACCCCGAAGCCGACTCCCACGAAGACGCCGACCCCAACTCCCACTCCGACCTCGACTCCGACTCCGACTCCGACCCCGACCCCGACTTCCTCCGAGACCCGATCACCCATAGCCGCCGAGCCTTTGCCTGCGAGCGCCCGCCTTCCTTGGCTCCTTGTCGGCGCCGGAGCAGGCCTGGTGGCTGCAGGGCTCCTGGTTTGGCGGTTCATGCTGAGGCCGCGAGGGCCGGCGTCATGACCGGACCCGAGGTCTGGATGCGGTCGGCCCTCGATGAAGCCCGGCGCGCACTCGATCACGACGACGTCCCGATCGGCTGCATCGTGGTTTCCGCCGCTGGCGAAGAGCTCGCCCGCGCGCACAACTCCCGTGAGCGCGACACCGATCCGACCGCGCACGCGGAGCTGCTCGCTCTGCGCGACGCCGCAGCGAAGCTCGGCAGCTGGCGACTGGAGGGCGCGACCGTTTATGTCACGCTCGAGCCGTGTCCGATGTGCGCCGGCGCGATGGTCCTCGCTCGCGTTGCTAGCCTCGTCTACGGAGCGGCCGATCCGAAGGCCGGCGCCACGGGGTCGATCTACAACATCGTGCAAGACGAGCGGCTCAATCATCGCCTCGACGTCGTGTCCGGCGTGCTCGCCGACGAGTGCGGCGCGATCCTCACAGCCTTTTTCCAGAGCAAGAGGGATCCCGGCCGGTCGCTATAATCCCCGCTCGGAGAGGTGCGAGAGTGGCCGAATCGGGCGTTCTCGAAAAGCGCTAGACCCCGGAAGGGGTCTCGTGGGTTCAAATCCCACCCTCTCCGCCATGGATCGCTCGGTCGCCCCGTAGAATCTCCCGCCGGAGGAGTGCGAGAGCGGCCGAATCGGCGCGCCTGGAGAGCGCGTGGGCTCGCAAGGGTCCCGTGGGTTCAAATCCCACCTCCTCCGCCAGCTCGAGCATTCGGCGTCGAGGTTTCGTCTACGGTCGGATTGCGGCCGCCAACGGAAGCGAGACCGCGGCCTCGATGCCGCAGCCGAAAATGATCAGGTCCGCGCCCGTCCAGGTTGCCGAATGCCCGCCGCCTGCAAGGCAGTGCGAAGGCGACAGGGAACTCCATTGATCCTTCGCCACGTCGTAGCGGGCGTCGCTCGTCAACGGCGGATTGTCCTGGCCGCCGTGTCCTCCGGTGAGGAGGATGTCGGTGCCGGTCCACGTGGCCTGATGGCCGAACCGGACCGAAAGCCGGGACTTCGCCAGCAAGCGCCACTGATCCGACGCCGGGTCGTAGGCGGCGTCTCGCGTTTCGAAGCGATCCGACCCTGGATAGCCCCCGGACACGATCATCTCCGAGCCGGTCCAGACGAGCTGATGGTTCCAACGGCCGTTGATCGGGGCCACTGCGAGCTTCCGCCAGCGGTCGGTTCGCGGATCGTAGGCGGCGCCGTCTTTCCTGAAAGAGCCATCCGTGGGCGACCCGCTCACACCACCCCATACGATCATCTCCGTTCCCGTCCAGATCGCGCCGTGACCGCTGCGCGCGCTGATCGGTGCGGTGCTCAGGATCCGCCACTTGCGAGCCGCGGGGCTGTACGCAGCGCCGTCCTTGAACCGGACGTCGTCATTGCTTCCGTCGTTGGCTCCCCCCCAGAACAGCACCTCCCGCCCGGTCCAAACCGCCGAAGGACCCCAACGAGCAGCGAGCGGCCCGGCAGGAAGGGCGCTCCATCGGTCCTCGCCGGGTTCATACGCGGCACCGTTGGCACGTGGAGAGAAGTTCGTCGTTCCGCCACGGCCTCCCCACACGATGAGTGCGTCCCCTGTCCACGCGAACGCGGCCCCTGTCCGGCCGACGAGCGGCGATGCTGCGAGCTTCCGCCAGCTTCCTTTCTTCGGGTCGTACGCTGCACCGTCGGCCATCGGAAGCCCATCGTGCCCGAGGCATGCGAACCCCACGCCGCCCCAGACGACGAGCTCCTTCCCCGTCCAGGCCGAGACGTGACTTGCTCGCGGGACGAGCGCTGGCGTCTTGAGGGCGCGCCACGGGGGCACGAGCTTCCTTAGGGGGTTGGGCTGACATGGCTCGGTGGGCGAAGGGATCGGATCGGGCGTCTCTATCGTTGGAGCTGTCGAGGGTGAGCCAGTGGCCCGGGCACCCGGCGTGGGGCTCCGGTTTGTGCAGCCTGCGACCAACAGCAAGGCTGAGATCAATCCGATTTCTACGCGAGCCGCTCGACCTGGCATGGATACCTCGATTGCTCGACTCTTCGACGGTGGAGGGGCGCGATCGACCTGTCAATGCCCGAAAGGGAAGTCGGCGGATGCTCGTCTCGGTACCGCCATCTATACTGCCCGGCGTGGCCGTGCTAGGCGGGGAGCCAGCGGTGCCCTGTACCCGCAATCCGCTTCAGCGGGGCTGAATCCCCGCCCGCGGACCGCGATCGTGAGAATGCCCCGCAACGGGGGTGTTGAAGGCCAGGTCTTGCGCAACGTCACCCTGTGAACTCCGTCAGGTCCGGAAGGAAGCAGCGGTAAGCGGGCAATGGCGTGTGCCGCGAGGGTGCCTGGCCGGAGCCCAACGCACGGGAAGCGCTCGTGGTCACGGGACAACGGCGGGTGCACGGCCACACTCTTCTACGGCGCCCGGCCCTGCGAAACGGGAGCAGGGAGACGGCCCGGGACGCGGAACAATGAAGACATGGCCCGCATGGCGGGGATCCTCATCGTCTTGGCGGTCGTGGCGATCATCGTCTGGTCGTTCAGCGGCGTCGCTCGCGGCCTCGCAGCGGGCCGCCGGAGCCGCGCGAAGCCGGGCCACTACGAGTTCGACTCGACCTACAACAAAGCTTACCGGCGGATCAAGGGCGTCAAAGGGCCATCAGAGGATCAAGAGGGGATCCTGCAGTTCATCGAGTCGCGAACCGGCGTCGAGGCTTTCCTGGAACCCAAGACCGTCGCCCACCCGCTCTCGGTCGTCCTCGTGGCTTCGGACGGCGAATGGAAGCGCTTCGAGCTGGCAGAGGACACCTACATCCGCCACGTGTCGAAGGAGCTCGGGATCCCCGTGTTCGACGCCGCGCGGGTGGGATACCCGCAGCGGATGCGCGACTACAAGCGCCCGCCCAAGCCCACCGACGAGGGGCCTGCCTGAGGCGCAGTCCCTCCCGGAAGATAGAATCGTTGCGGTCTTCCCCCCGCTCGAATCGAGGCGCTTCGTATGAGCAACGCCCTCTATCGCCGCTGGCGTCCCCGAACCTTCACCGACGTCGTCGGCCAGGAACACGTCACCGAGACCCTGCGCGCCTCGATCCGCGAGGGCAGGATCTCGCACGCCTACCTGTTCAGCGGCCCCCGCGGAACCGGCAAGACGAGCACCGCCCGGATCCTCGCGAAGGCGTTGAACTGCGCGTCGGGCCCGACCCCCGATCCCTGCGATACCTGCGAGTCGTGCATCGCGATCAACGGGGGCATCTCCCTTGACGTCATCGAGATCGACGCCGCGTCCCACGGCGGGGTCGACGACGTCCGGGTACTTCGCGAGAACGCCGTCCTCGCGCCAGCGCTCGCCCGGAAGAAGGTCTACATCGTCGACGAGGCCCACATGGTCTCGACGGCCGGCTGGAATGCGTTCTTGAAAACCGTCGAGGAGCCGCCGGATCACATCGCCTTCGTCTTCGCCACAACCGAGCCGAACAAGGTGCTGCCGACGATCGTCTCGCGATGCCAGCGATTCGAGTTCCGCCGCGTGTCGACCGCTGCGATCGCCGATCACCTCGGAAAGATATGCGCCGAGGAGGGCTTCACCGCCGACGCGGCCGCACTCGACCTGATCGCCCGCCACTCTGAGGGAGGCGTGCGGGACGCTCTCTCCCTGCTCGACCAGCTTGGCGCCGGCGGCTCGGTCACCGCGGACGTCACGCGTCGGCTGCTCGGCGGCGCGCCGACCGACATCCTCTTCGATTTCACCGATGCGCTCGCGGCTCGCGATACAGGCTCCGCTCTCCGCGCGCTCGCCGGGATCGTCGATGAGGGCGGTGACATCCGCCAGTTCGTCCGGCAGGTGCTCGAGCATCTCCGCGCGCTGTTCGTCATCCAGCGGGTCGACGACCCGACCGACCTGGTCGACGTCACCGAGGAGACGCTCGCGCGGCTGACCGCGCAGGCCGACCGCTTCCGCGGCGAGGCCCTCGTCCACGCGCTCCGTCTCTTCGCCGATGCCCAGGCCGAGATGCGCCAGCAAGCGCCGCCCCGCCTGACGACCGAGGTAGCCGTCGTGCGCGCCACCGTCCCCGAGGCAGACACGACCGCCGAGGCGGCTCTCGCCCGTATCGAGCGCCTCGAGCGACTCCTCGACGTCGGCGCGACGCCAGGCGCTCCGGCCCGCCCGGAGCCACCGCGTGAAGCCGAAGCCCCCGCGCCGCGCGCCAAGCCCTCGCGCAAGGACGAAGGGGAACCACCCAAGAAGCCCGCCAAACGATCGGCTACGGAAGCCGCGGCGGCGGCACCTCCCGCGCCCCGTCCCGCCGCCGTCGGACTCGTCGACCTCGACAAGATCAAGCGCGACTGGTCGCTCGTTCTCGAGGAGGTCCGCAAGGTCCGCAAGAGCCTTCACGCCCTTCTGGCCGAGGGCCGCCCTCGCTCGCTCGACAGCGACGAGCTGCAGCTCGAGTGCCGGTACGAGTTCCACGCTCGTCAGCTCGGCGAAGCTCGCAACGCGGCCGTCATCGCCGAAGCTTTGCGTTCGGTGTTCGGCGTGTCGCTCCGCATCCGAACCACGCTCGGCGACGCGCCGGTCGAGCAGCCAGTGGAGGACGAGGTCAGCGACGAGTCGGCCGACCCGATCGACGTGCTGTCGTCGCGGCTCGGGGCCGAGGTGATCGAGGAGACCGAGGACTAGTGTTCGAGGGCCCGGTCCAGGATCTGATCGACGCGTTCCGTCGGCTTCCCGGCGTCGGCTCGAAGTCCGCGCAACGTCTCGCGTTCCATCTTCTGCGCGCGCCGGCCGAGGAAGCGAACGCCCTCGCCGACGCGATCCGCTCCGCGAAGGAGAAGGTCGCGATCTGCGGCGAATGCTTCAACGTGTCGGAGGGGGAGCGCTGCAAGTACTGCCGTGACGCGCGGCGCGATGGCACGATCATCTGCGTCGTGGAGGAACCGGCCGACATCGTCGCCGTCGAGCGAACCCAGGAATTCCGAGGCCGCTACCACGTCCTCGGTGGGCACATCTCACCGATCGACGGCATCGGTCCCGACGATCTCCACATGCGTGAGCTCATCGAGCGGATCGGCCGCGGCGAGGCGAAGGAAGTCATCCTGGCGACGAACCCCACCGTCGAAGGCGAGGCAACGGCGATCTATCTCGCCAATCTCTTGAAGCCGCTCGGCCTGCGCGTCACGAGGATCGCGAGCGGCCTCCCCGTCGGCGGCGACCTCGAGTACGCAGACGAGGTCACGCTCGGTCGCGCCCTCGAGGGGCGCCGCGAGCTCTAAGCGTCGTCCATCTCTTTCCCGCGAACCCCGCCGACCCCCGCCATGATGAGGCCACCCGCCATGAGGAGCGCGATCTGATAACGGTCGGCGCGGTAGTCGATCACCGGGATGCGGATGCCGCGCCGGAACACCTGCCCAACGACGCCGCTGGCCACGCCGCCGAACACGAGCGAGGCGCGAACGAAGATGTGCACGAAGGCCATCACACGTCCTCGCATCGCATCGGGGGTCCGGGCCTGTACCAGGCTCATCGAAAGGATCAGGCTCACGCTGAAGCTCGTCCCGAACACCAGGGCCATGAGGTAGGCGATCCACAACCACGGGAACACCGCCATAAAGATCAGAACCGCCCCCATGCCGAGAAGAGCCCCTCGGATCATCCACTTGGTCCCTTGCTCGGGTTTGATCTGCGAGACGACGAACCCGGCCACCATCCCCGCCCCGAAGATGCCCATGAGCCAGCCGAACTCGACCTCCGAGCCCCCGAGCGACTCCGTGATGTAGCCGATCCCCAAGGCGAATAACACTCCGCCGCCGAGCATCCCGAGCGATACCGCGTACGCCAGCCCCCGATGGAGCGGCGATCGGCGGATGAACCGCGCGCCGTCCCTCAAGCTCTGCCAGAAGGGCTCAGGCTGCTCGCTCTCATGCTTGAGCGTGGGAAGGCTGATCCGCGCGATCAGTGCCGCCGAGATCAGGAACGTGAACGCATCGAAAACGAATGCGAATGCGTACGGCTCACCCAGGACTTCGCCCCCCGGCAAGAACCCCGGATAGTGGCCGGCCGCGACGGCGAGGAGCGCGAACAAAGGGCCGGACAACGGGATCCCCGCGAAGGACGATCCCATGACGACCGCGTTCGCCGGCTCGAGGTGCTCGGAGCCGACGAGGTTCGGAATGCTCGCGTCTCGCGCCGGCAAGAACACCAGCGAGAAGCACTCATGCGTGAAGGCGAAGACGTACAGCGCCCAGAGCTCCGGCACGAAGGGCGTGAAGATCAACACCGCGAACCGCGCCACGTCGCTCCAGATCATGATCCGCTTGCGATCCATGCGATCGGAGAGCACCCCACCGATGGGTGTGGCGAAGAACGATGGGACGAGCCGCAGGATCAGGACGCCGACGACCGCCGCCGGCTCGCCCGGAGCGATCGCGCGTGCGGCGGCGATGAACGCGAGCGTGCCGACCCAGTCGCCGAGCGCGGAGATCGCCTGGCCCCAGAAAAGCAATCGGAAGTCTCGGATCCGGAAGACGGCTTTGAAGCCGTCCAGCGCGATCCCGCCCTTCGGCATCGGCTTGGGGCCGGGTAGCCCCGGCTGCTTGGGCCCGGTCGGCCGTTCGGCGTCGTCGTCCGGTGGGCGCGGAACGCTCGCCATCAGCGGGTGGGCACGCTGCGCGGCCGGGCGCGTTCGATGTGATGGAATAGGGGCCGCTTCGCCCGGCAGCATGGCCGTCGATCGGGGATCTTCAAGTCGATGAGACATTATCCAGGCACGACGAAACGAGTCCACCACCCCGGGCATCCGTGATGCGTACGGTCGCCTGGGTGGTACTCGCGTACCTGGTCGGGACGATCCCCTCCCCGTACCTCCTGGCACGGATCGCGGCACGGCAGGATCTCATCGATGAGATGCGCCGTCAGGACTCGCCCGGAGACGCGCATTTCATCGTGGCGAAGAAGATGTCCGGCGCCATGGGCGTCCTCGCGATCGTGCTCGACATCCTCAAGGGATTCGTGCCGGCGTTGGTAGCGCGAGCCGGTGGGGAGGATGCGGGCACGCTCGCGTGGATCGGGGTGGCCGCAGTCGCCGGCCACTCGTATCCGCCGTACTTCCGTCGATCCGGCGGCCGCGGACTGACAACGGCGGCCGGTGTCTCCTTGGTGATCGTTCCCAAGGCGATGGTGGGAAGCGGCGTGATCGCGCTCGCGGGGACCTTGGGGAAGCTGGGTGGCTTCGGCACCAGCGTGGGGTTCGGACTCCTGCCGCTGTTCGCTCTCCTGTTCGGCTACGAGGCGGTTCTGGTCTTCATGACCTCCGGGATCGTGGGGCTCATCATGATCCGGCGACTGGAGGGTCTCGAGGAGGACCGGCGTGACGGAGTCCCCATCCCTCGCGCGATCCTCGGTCGTCTCTTGTTCGACCTGCCTCGCGGGAAGCGAGATCTGTGAGCCCGAGAAACCGGCTCGCGGCCGCCCATCTCCCCTGATACAACGAACGCGATGCCGGTCATAGTTCAGAAGTTCGGCGGAACGAGCGTCGGTACGGCCCAACGGATCAAGGCGGTCGCGCGCCGCGTCGTCGAGACGCGCATCGACGGCTACGACGTCGTTGTTGTCGTCAGCGCGATGGGACACACCACGGACGAGCTCGTAGGGCTCGCATCGGAGATCACGCCGATGCCGCCGCCTCGCGAGCTGGACATGCTCCTCACCGCGGGGGAGCGGATCTCGATGGCGCTCCTCGCGATGGCCATAAGCTCTCTCGGCCACGACGCCGTCTCGTTCACCGGCTCGCAAGCGGGGATCATCACCTCATCCGAGCACGGCCGGGCGAAGATCATCGACGTGCGGGCTGCGCGGATCCAGGAGGCGCTCGGCCAGGGGAAGGTCGTTATCGTCGCCGGGTTCCAGGGCGTCTCTACGACGGCCGACGTCACGACGCTCGGACGCGGCGGGTCCGACACCACGGCCGTGGCGCTGGCAGCGGCCCTGACCGCTGAGTCCTGCGAGGTCTACACCGACGTGGACGGCGTCTACACTGCCGATCCGCGGATCGTCCCGGACGCTCGCGTGTTGCACGCCGTCTCGTACGAGGAGATGCTGGAGATGGCGGCGTCGGGCGCCCGCGTGCTGCAGTTGCGATCGGTGGAGTACGCGCGGAACCACGGCGTTCTTCTGAGGGTGCGGTCCAGCTTCAACGAGACCACGGGAACCTGGGTCCGGGAGGAAGACGAGCGGATGGAGAAGGCGATCATCTCGGGCGTGACGCACGACGTCTCAGAGGCCAAGCTGACGATCCAAGACGTCCCCGATCGTCCCGGCATCGCTGCCCGCGTCTTCCAGCGCATGTCCGACGAAGGCGTCAACGTCGACATGATCGTTCAGAACGTCTCCACCGAAGGGACGACGGACATCTCTTTCACGGTTCCGCGCGAAGACGGCCTCCGTGCCAAGGCGTCGATCGACGCCGAGCTCCGAGATATCGGCGCCGCGGGTGTGACCTACGACGAAGGGATCGGAAAGGTCTCGCTCGTCGGCGCCGGCATGAAGAGCCACCCGGGTGTCGCGGCGACGATGTTCGCGGCGCTCGCGGATGCCGGCGTCAACATAGAGATGATCTCTACCTCGTCCATCCGCATCTCTTGCGTGGTCCGCGAGGCCGACGTCGTCAAAGCGGTTCGTGCCGTCCACGACCGTTTCCGCCTCTCCGATGAGGTCATCCTCCGGGAGAGCCACCCCGGCCCCGCGTAACCCGCCGCGACCCCGCACGGGGCCGGGTATCCTTGCCGCGATGCCTTCAAACGTCGCCGTCGTCGGTGCCACCGGCGCGGTCGGAACCGAGATGCTCCGCATCCTCGCCGAGCGGTCGTTCCCGCTCGCGCAACTGCGGCTCATCGCGACGGCCCGCAGCGCCGGCAGGCGGATCACCCATGAAGGTGAAGAGTTCGTCGTCGTAGAGATCTCGGACCGCGCGTTCGAAGGCATCGATGTCGCGCTCTTCGACACTCCCGACGATGCCGCGCTGGAATGGATCCCTCGCGCGAAGGCAGCCGGAGCAGTCTGCATCGACAATTCGGCTGCCTGGCGGATGGACGATGAGGTTCCGCTCATCATCCCTGAGATCAACGCCGACGCCGTGCAAGAACATCGCGGGGTGATCGCGAATCCGAACTGCACCGCCGTGACGCTGCTGATGCCGCTCGCGCCGCTCCACCGGGCCGCGGGATGCACCCGTGTCGTCGCTGCAAGCTATCAATCGGTATCGGGAGCCGGCGTCGCCGGTGTCGAGGATCTCTATGAGCAAACCGAGAAGCTCCTCCCCGAACGCGACGCCGTGCGTCGGGGCCGCGTCGATGGCTTCGTTCCGGCCGGACGCGCGTTCGCTCATCCGATCGCGTTCAACGTCATCCCTCACGTCGGATCGTTCGATGCCGCGGGGACGACGAGCGAGGAGCGGCGTGTGGCCGAGGAGACCTGCAAGATCCTCGGCGCCACGATCGACGTGTTCTCGACGTGTGTCCGTGTCCCTTCGATCGCCGGACACGGCGTGGCTGCGTGGGCAGAGTTCTCCCGCCGAGTCGCGCCCGACGAGGCTCGTCGGGTGCTCGCCTCAGCCGAGGGAGTCGCAGTTGAGGATGAGCCCGGCTCCAACCGATACCCCACGATCCTCAGCGCCGCGGGTGAAGACAAGGCTTTCGTCGGGCGGATCCGATCTGATCCGGCGAATGCCCACGCGCTGGCCTTCTTCTCGACGTGCGACAACCTTCGCAAGGGCGCAGCGCTCAATGCCGTCCAGATCGCGGAACTGCTGGTCGCGCGCGGTTTGATCTGATAGCGGGATCCGGTCGGGAGGATTCTCGGCTGCGCGGAGCGAAGTCAGAATCAGCGGCTGTTCGCCGCTGCTGTCCCCTCCGGAGGCACTATGACTCGCAGGACGCTCGCATTGGTCGTGGTGATCGCGCTGTCCGGAGTCCTCTCTGTTGCGCCCGCCGGACCGGCCGCCAACCGCTTCACCCAAGCCCGTGGGGTCGATCCCGTAGTGCTGTCGGGGGCCCAATTTCCAACCTGGTCGGCCGGCCCGGAGCTGACCTTCCGAGAGCCGCAGACGCCGACCAACTACGAGACGGTCGATCAGCAGGGCCAGCTGCCCGAAGCTTTGCGCAGCGACTGCTATGCGCCGGGCCAGAACCCGTACGACCCCGACGACCCCGGAGACCACAACTGCAGCCAGGCCCCTCGCGTGGCTGTTTACGGAACACCGGGCCGAACGGGGGCGCCGATCTCCCGGCTCCTTGGGTATCGCTGGCTGGGGTCGTCTTTTGAGCAGATCCCTCTGCAGGTGGACGAGCGGTTCACGCGCTATCTGTCGAACAACGTGTCGGGGTTCGCCTTTTACTCCGGCGTCGATCAGCACTTGACCTACGCCTTCGATCGCGAGGGGTATCGCTTCACCGACAACGACCCGGCCGACGAGTGCCGTCCGATAGCCCGACCAGACCCGAGGTACGGCGGTCAACGGATAGTGGCGGAACCCGACCCGCTGCCCGGACTCGACGACAACGACGAGATCGTGTTCATGGTTCGATCGACCGGTGAGCAGGCACCGTCGGGCGCAGCGCTCCCGACGGGGATCGAATCCGCTTCCGAAGTCGTCGTCGTCGACCCATCCGACCCCGGGGTCCTTCGATACGCGTATGTGATGCTCGCCGCGGACGGCGGCCCCGTTCCGGCGTTCGACGCGAGCAACGGTTTCGTGCGCTATCAGCCCGACGCGAACGCGCAGTCGGTCTTCGTTTTCTCGGAATCGTCCTACGAAGACTACGGAGCAGCGCCGAAGGGGCCGTATTGCCTGAGCGATGGCACGCCGACCGGAGAGATCGGTCAGCGCCGGCCGCTCGACACGGCGTGGATCCGGACTCCTCGCTACGCATTCCGTTACGACGGCCGCTGGCTGATGACCGAGCTTCATGTCTCCGGAGATGCGCACGGCGATTGGACCTACGGTCCCGACCTCATCGATCGATGGAAGGCTCGCGCGTTCCAGCAGGATCCATCCTCCGAAACCCCTTGCTGTGGCTACGAGGAGGAGGATACGAACTGGGGCGGCTCTGGGATCCTCCTCGGCGAGCGTGCGGGCCCGGTGCGAACCATCCGCGAGACGTGGGGTGCCGACTCCAGTACCAACAACGTGCGTCGCGAGACCTTCTATCGCGATGTGATCCTCTTCTCCGACGCTCTTCGGGTGCATCCCATCCCACCTTTGGACGGCATCTACACGCAGTGGGACTACAACGCGGAGCTCGTCGCCCGGTACTACAACCCGATCGTCACGGACGGCGTAGAAATCGATGGAAAGAACGACGAGGTGTTCGGCAACCTGGACGATCCTTGCAACGCCCAGTACGACGACCTCGACGAAGGAGTCACCGAACTGTATCGGGATGCCTACGAAGCCGCCGGTCTCTGCGAGGCCGTCGAGTATCACCAAAGCGTAGACGTGTCGGATCCCACGCATGGGATCCCGAACGGCGGCCTGCAGTGGGAGGAGGTCGACGGACCGCACGGGACGCTCGTCACACGATGGAGCATCCGCGAGGTGACCCCCGGCGGAGCGGCCCACTCCGTGGTCTCGGTTCCCTACTACCGAGACGACTCGTGCTTCGACGACGGGACCGGAACCGATCCGGGGCCGCGCCGTCTAGAGCGCAGCTCGACCGAGCTCCAGACCTACAGGATTCCGGGGAGCACGATTGATCTTGCGCGAAAATGCTGGGAGCCTTCCGACGGACTCCCCGATGTCTCCTTCGTTGCCGGACCGCAGCCGCTCGATCCGGGCGACCCCGGTTCGGCGATGATCGGTGACGAGTACGGCGACGAGCGCTATTTCCAAGGCGACATCGGCGCACACGGGATCCATATCTTGTTCGTCGCGGAGTCGGACAACCTTGCCCTCACGGTTCCTACGACCGAGATCGTGGCGCAACAACGGATGGTCATCCTGCCCGGCGATCAAGGGAACGTCGGCGAGCGGTACGGGTACTCGACCGAATTCCCGCTCGTCGCGCTGGTGCGCCCTCTCTAGACGGGCCGACGCCCGCGGGAGGGGGAGTCCCGCGGGCGTCTGGGGGGCTGTTCGTTCAGTGGATCCAGACCGGAGTTCCGACCTTCGCCCACTTGAATAGTTGTTCTGCGTCCCCGACGTCGACCCGTATGCATCCATGGCTGTCGGGGGTGCCGAGCTTCGCGGCGCCGATGTTGTACGAGGATCCGTCCTTGTGCGGAAGCTGGTGGAGGAAGTAGCCCTCGAAGAAGCGCATGGCGTAGGGCATCCACACGGACCACTTGCGCGACCAGCGATCCTTGTACTTCTCGAGGATCTTGTAGTGACCGGGCGGCGTCTCGTAGCCTTCGCGGCCTGTCGAGATGACGAATCGGTAGATGATCTTGCCATCACGCCATGCCGTGAGCCGCTGTCCCTTGATCGACACCTCGATCAAACGGCCGGCCGGATTGGCGGAGTCGGGGTTCAGCATCTTCGGCGCAGGATCCGGGTCCGACGGAGCTTCGGTCGGGGGAGCGGTGGGAAGAACGGGGACCGGGTCGGCCGGCTCCTTTGCGCCGGACTTGTTCGAACCGGAGACGAACGTCGTTCCCGCCGCGAGCAATGCGGCGAGGGCCATGATCCGGATCCAGCGTGTCATTTCATCCCCTCGATCAGAACGTGCCGTAACGCCTGAGATTAGAGGTCCGATCCTGGGTGAACCTCGGCCGTTCGTGCATGCTTGGGGTACCGGGCGGACGCTGTACGGAAGGGCAGGCCCGGCTTGATCGGCTGGGGGTCGGGTATGCTTCATAGATCCTGCACTCTCGGGGGAGACGTGCCGATGCCTCGACCAGCCGAACCAAGCTCTACGCATATCACGTTCACGCGAAGGTTTCTCCGGCCGGCGAAAGTTCGGGTGTAGACATGGGAAACGGTAGCTTCTCTCTCTCCGTCTCGAGTCGCGGCAACGACTTCGTCATCGGCGGATCAGGGACGCTGAATCTGGAGGGTGTTGCGTCGCTGCGCCAGGCGGTGGAGGAGAGCTGCAAGAAAGAGGGGGCCGGCGTTCTTCTCGACCTGATGCTCGTCTCCGAGCTTCATCCGGCCGTGGTCATGCACCTCGTGGAGACAGCGGATTTCTGCCGCGGGCTCGGCGTGCCTTTCTCCGTTACCTTCGGCCCGGATCTGTTGCCAGTCCTGAACGGAGCCGGGTACGACGCGGATCTCATGCCGCTCGCCAACGAGCAGTGACCCGTCTCAGGGCGTAACCCCTACGCACTGCCGAGCGTGCGGTCGATGAATCTTCGAACCGACTCGCGTGTCTCGGAGGAAGCCCACACGGCCATGCCTTCGTCGTCGATCGGACCGGCCGTGCGGGCCCGCTCTGCGAACGGATCTCGCAGGCTTCGCTTCGTGAGCGCGAACGTGGCGGCCGGGATCGAAGCGAGGCGCCGGGCGATCACCAGCGCTCGCTCCATCAGCTGATCGGGCGCCACGATCTCATCGACGAGCCCTAAGACGAGCGCTTCATCGGGTGTGGCGAGGCGACCCGAGTAGATCAGGCGCTGCAGATGGGGCGCTGGGACGGCGAACCGGACGATCTCGAGCGCCCAAGCCGGGAACGGCACTCCTACCTTGAGCTCGGCAAGGCCGAGGCGATGATCTCCCGAGGCCATGATCCGGTGGTCGCACGCCAGCGCGATGACACACCCACCCGCGATCGCGTGGCCGTTGATCGCTGCGACGACAGGCCGAGAGATCGTGAACATCCGCTCGAACGCGCGCGAGGCGTGTGGGCGAGCGGCCTCGACGTAGTGGCTCCCTTCCTCGAGGAGCCGGATAAGGTCCGCTCCGGCAGAAAAGGCGGGACCGGTGCCGGTGAGAACGATCGCCTGTGCCCGACCCTCGACATCGTCGAGCGTATCGGCCAGCGCCGCGAGCAGCTCGGCGTCGAGAGCATTGACCGGGCCGTGCTCGATGCGCAGGATCGCGATCTCTTCCTTGAAGGTCTTGTCGATCACGGCCGCATCCTACGTGGGCGAAGGCCGGGCTTTCCCGGGAACGCCGGCTCGGTGCATCATTCGGTCTCCATCGCGAACAGGGGGCTCCATGTCCGACGCTCACGATCACGTCATCGAAACTGGGAAGGGAAGCTTCAACCTGAGCGAGCTTGGGCCGTTGATGCCGGGCATGGCCGAGATCATGCCGCTCGTCGGCTCCCGGATCTGGAAGTGCTATTACGCGGGCAAGGCGCGCAACGTGCCGCTCGCCCGCTTCCAGCTGAAGGAAGCGGTGAACCTCATGGAGAAAGGCGCGTTCCTCCGCCCCAAATACACCGAGAACATGGACAAGTTCATCTCGACCGAAGTCGCCGCGGTGAAGAAGGCGATCGAGGAAGAGGATTGGGATGCGTTCGAGACTTCGTTCAAAGAGATGGTAGATCAGGCGAACGCGTATCACGACGTCTACGACAAGCCGTATCTTCGATGGAAGATGCCGGATGAACCCCCGCCCGATCTGGATATGACGCCGCGCGCCTAGCGGCGCGCCATATGGATCCGCACGATGGAACCGCCCGGGTACGAACGTACCTGAACGAGATCGCAGAGCTGGTTCACGATCCATAGGCCGAGGCCGGTTTCCTGCTCTGGGGCGGGAGCTACACGGCCGACGAGCGGCTGGTCGATGTGCCCGTGGTCGCTGATCTCCGCTACCAGCGTTTCTCCGTCTCGCCACGTCCGAAAGGTGCCTCGGCCGCCGGAATGACGAAGCGTGTTGGTGGCGACTTCGTTGATCGCGAGCACGAGGTCGCGGGTGCGGTTCCGGTCGAGGCCGAAGTCGGCGGCAAGGCCGGAGACGAGCAGACGAAGAGCTTCGAGCTGTCCCGGCGCGACCTCGAAGACCTCCTCAACGACACGAGGCTCGGGGAGCGCGGCGTCGAACGGTTGGGCGATGGCCCCAAGTCCTCGGTAGACAGAGCTCGCGGCGCCGAGTCCGTCACCGCCGACGAGCGGGTGGCTTCGGAGGGCCTCGTCTATGACCGCAGCATCGAAGGCCTCGGTGTCGTAAGGGCAGAGGATCCAGGCCGGGGCGCCGTCGAATGCCAGGTTTATCAAGGACTCATGACGTTGCGCCTCGACGATCTCCTGCGGCGTCCGACCCGCCCAGATCGGCTCGCCGATCCCTCGAACCGCGCCCCCATCCGCCCGCCCGTTCACGAATTCTTGCCAGACGGGGATGATGCGGGCCGGGTTGCGTCCGATCTCCCCCATATCGGCGAACAGAACCTCATCGGCATCGCTTCCGAGTGCGTCGCGAAGGAGTTCGATCTTGGAAGAGACAACGACCACAAGAACGGGCTCGACGGCTTCGAGACCAGCCCGAATGAACGTCGTCATCGCCTCGACGAACGCATCTTGGCCGGCGTACAGATGAGCCTCGTGGCGAAACGCGCGTGTTGACCCTCGGTTCGAGGTCGTGGTCGTCATTGCTCCCGCCGGGAAAAGCCTAGGACCATTGTTTCCCCGTTACAACGGGTCGGAAACAGGCGATCGACACAGGTTTCGGCGCATGAGCTTGCTCCGCTGAGGGTCAATGGCTGTGCTCTGAGGCGGTCGTCGCCCGGTCGGCGATCCAGTGGTCGATCTGCTCCCACCATCCGAAGAGCCACTCGATGAGCTGGTCGCGGTCGTGGGGAACGTCGTTCGGAGGGATGCGCCAGTATCGAGCGTGGATCGGGTGTGAGAAGGGGATGCGGCTCCAGAGCTCCTTGATGGATCCGACGTCTTCGAGGACCGAATGCGCCACGAAGACGATATCGGCGTCCTTCGCGCTTTCGATGGCCGCCATGACTCCGTTGTGTCGCGGCGGCAGCACGTAGGTCATCCTCTCGGCTCGTTCCGCAGAGCGAAGGTGTCCCTTTCCGCGGAGGTAGTCGATGGCGCGAAGCCGGACACGCGGCGTGAAGTCCTTGCCTTCCGGGAAGAGCACGAAGGCGTCTTCATCCCCGAGCCCCGAAGCGAGGCCGCCGATCGCGTTCGTGTAGAGCTCGCGCCTCGTCGGATCGTGCTTGATGAATCGGTTGGGAACGCGGTTGAGCATCACGTCGTACAAGGGTTCCCATTGGAGCTTCGCCAACATCACGATCCGGGGCCGGCGTTTGTACCCGACGAGGATCGTGCCGATCAGGAGCAGCGAATTGCCCGGGCCCGCGTGACGACAGAAGACCAGGATGGGGCCGGGCCTCGGGACGGGCCGGTCTTCGATGAGGATGCGCATGCGGAAAAGCTTCCGCACGGTGCGATCCATGGTCCGCAGCCACCAGCGCATGAACCAGTAGTGCGCCGCCTGCATCTGCGGGGATCGGAGCCAAAGCCCGAGGCCGCTCGCGATCCAGAGGCCGAACATCGCGAGGAGTCCGGCGACCTCGAGCGCGACGTAGGCGACGACGAACGCGGTCAGGCGAAGCGTGCGCCAGTTGCCGGGCAGGATCAGGTCGGCGACGGCCGCGGCCAGCAGCAAGATGGGGGACACGCTGAGGAGCGCGAGACAGAGCGCGAAACCGAGTGGTGCGAGAACCAGACGCCGAACGATACGTGGCGGTAGTCGATCCACCCGGTCCTCCCGTTCCTCTGGGGCGGACGATACCCCTGCTCAGACCGTTGGGCGAGGAATCGAGGTTCCGTCCAGGTAGTCGACCGCGGCGCGGTAGGCCCGGTCGATGCGCCGAGCCACGGCACGGAAGTCCCGGTAGTTCAGCTGGGTGAGCTTCGGGGACTTGGGCTCGCCGGTAGGCAGGACGTGGGCGGTGACGCCCTGTGGCAAGGTTGCGAGATCGCGCGCGAACCGGTGGCGTCGAGCGATCTCGAACGCGACGAGGCCGACCTGGAGTGGGGTCTTCGGAGGGGTCAACGGACTTTCGATCCGGCCCACCTGAAGAACGTAGATCTCGGTCGCGCCGAGTTCGACGGCCCGCGAGATCGGGATGCTGTTGACGATCCCGCCGTCGACGAAGTGCTCGCCGTTGATCGTTACAGGAGGGAGGACGGCCGGCACGGCCGCCGATGCCAAGATCGCGTCGACGAGCGGCCCCTCGGAGAACCAGTGCTCCGCGGCGCGCTCGATCGATGCGGCAACGCACTGGAACGGGACGGTGAGATCCTCGAACCGGCTCGCCGGGAGGAGCTTCTCGAGAAGCTCGCGCAAGGCCTGGTTCGAATGCATGTGGGTGCGGCTGCGCACGAGATTCGCCGCGCCGGCGAAGATCGAACCACCGAAGATGCGTTCGTCGTCCAGACCGAGCCATATCTCCCGCAGGCGAGCCACCGTCTCCAGCGTGGGGGCGAACGCCACTGCTGCGCCGTTGAGAGCGCCGACGGAGGTTCCCAGGATGAGCTCGGGCCGGATGTCCCGCTCGATGAGCGCACGGAGCATGCCGACCTCCGCCGCGCCGTTGTGGCCTCCTCCGCCCAGGACGAAGGCGACCCGGGGGTGTCGAGGAGAGCGGGACCGAGGAGGCATGGCCGGGACATCATAGGGCCCGCTCCGGCGGGGCTTAGACTGGGGGACCGAGCCTTCACTGAGCCTTCTATGATGTGTGTATGGACCCGCTTGAGGAACTCGACGCATCGCTTGAGGATCGGGTCGCCGCGCTTCCGGAGCGGAAACGCAAGATGATGCGGCTCCGGCTCGGGCTCGCCGACGGCCGCCAATGGGATCTCCGCGAGATCGCGCGCGAGTTCGACACGGATCGGGATGAGGTGCGAGCCATCGAGGCTGAGTTCTTCCGCGACTAGCCTTCACGTTCCGGGAGCAGCAAGGTCAGGTCGCCGAACTCGTGCCAAAGATACCGATGCTCGAGCGCGGCATCGTAGGCTCGCTGGACCATCCCCGGGCCGACAACCGCCTCGAGCAGCAGGAGATGGCTTGCGTCCGGCGTGTGCATCCCGGTCACGAGGCCGTTCACAACCCGCGCAGGGTGGTCCGAGCTGAGTACCAGATCCGTCCATCCGCGCGCCGGCGCGATGGAGCCGTCGCGCACCGCTGCCGATTCAAGCGCCCGAACGACCGTGGTCCCGACCGCGATCACCCGGCCTCCGGCTCTGCGCGTCCAGTCGACGAGGTTGGCGGTCGCGGCCGCAACGCGGAACCGCTCGGCGATCGGGGGCTCGCCGAACTCCTGCGATGAGACGCCTGTGTGGAGCACGATCGGCGCGATCGCGATCCCGGACGAGACCAGCCGGGTCACGAGCTCGGTCGTGAACGGACGAGCCGCACTCGGCATCTCTGCGCTTCCGGGTTCGTTCGCGAAGACGGTCTGATAAAACGCCGCCGGCCAGCGCCCGGAGATGTATCCGTAGGTGATCGGTCGGCCCTCTCGGGCAAGAAGTCTGGTGATCTGGCCGCCGCCGATCCGCGCGCGCCATAGCCGCGTGCCGCGGTGAGGGAGGACGTTCGCTTCTTGCGACGGATACTGAGTGTCGAGGGTCAAGGTCGTTCCCCTCGGCAGCCTTAAGATTTCTCCTGGGGCGGCGTCCAGCACCGGCTTCGCCGCGCGCGGCGCGGTGCGTAGCTCGACGACCCATGTTCCGTCCTCGAGCGGGGACGAGAAGTGGACGACCACGGGCCCTCCGTCCGCTCGAAGGGCGTCGAGGGCCGCGTTCACGGTGCCGGATGTATTGACGACGAGCAGGTCCCCCGCCTCCAGGAAGCGACCGATGTCGCGGAATCGAGCGTGCTCGATGCGGTCGGGATCGACGACGAGGAGGCGAACCTCGTCGCGGGCCAGGCCCCGGGCCTCGGCCGGCGCTGCGGCCGACAGCTCGTCCGGCAGTTCGAAGCGCGTCATCGGCGCGGCCTTCATGGAACCACCGGCGCCGAGAGGATGTCCGACGCTCGATACCGTCCGCTCGGGGGCCGAGCCTCGATGAGGTGGATGAACGCAGGGACGACCGTGGCCGGCTCGGGCCGATCCGAGATGTCCTCGCCGGGGAAGGCTTGCTGATGCATCTGGGTACGCATGTCACCCGGGTCGAACGCGTACACGTCGAGGCTCGGATGCTCCACGGCCAACACTGCCGTCATCTGGTCGAGCGCAGCTTTCGCCGAGCCGTAGCCGCCCCACCCCGGGTACGGCTCGACCGCCGCATCCGAGCTGACGTTGACGACGACACCGTCGGACGCCGCGAGCAGGGGCAAAGCCAATTGGGTCAGCACGAGCGGAGAGAAAACGTCCACCTCGTACACGCGGGAGAGCTCGCTGAGCGGGTAATGCTCGAGACGGGGTTGTGGGCTGGGGCCGAGGTGACTCGCGTTGTTCACCAGCAGATCGAGACGCCCAAGCCGCCCGGCGGCCGTGAGGAGGGCCTTGCGATGTGCCGGATCGGTGACGTCGCCCGGGATCGCGACGACTTCGGTGCGGGCCCTGAGCCCGAGACGCGCCTGTTCGAGAGCGTCTGCCCCTCGCGCGTCGATGACGAGCGTCCATCCGCGGTCGGCGAGTGCGTCCGCCAGCGCGAACCCGAGGCCGGCCGACGCCCCGGTGATGAGTGCGATGGTCATGTGTTCTCCCAATGGTTGTGGACCGTGCGGTACCTCATTGTGCAAGTTGAAGTCAACTTCAAGTCAAGTAGACTGGACCCGTGGATTCTTCGGATCTCCTGACCGTCGGTGAGGTGGCAGATCGCAGCGGGTTCGCTCCGTCCGCGCTGCGCTATTACGAGCGGGAAGGGCTGCTGCGAGCCCAGCGCACGGAGGGACATCAACGCCGGTATGAGCGAGGTGTCCTTCGACGGCTGGCGTTCATCCGTGCGGCCCGCAACATCGGTCTGGGCCTCGAGGAGATCCGGTCCGAACTCTCGAGGCTCCCGAAGTCGAGAACGCCCACCGTCGCCGACTGGAACAAGATCTCTCGCGGTTGGCGCCGGCGTCTCGACGGTCAGATAGAGGCGCTCGTCGCTCTGCGCGATGGGCTCGACTCGTGCATCGGCTGTGGGTGTCTGTCGCTGGTTCGGTGCCGGTTCTCGAATCCGCAAGACGTCGCCGCTGAGGACGGACCGGGAGCCGTCTACCTTCCCGTCGGCTTGCGGGAGCCGGTCGATCCCGGCTGAACTCGCACGAAGAGACTTGGGAAGCGTCCTACCCCGGCGTAGGCTCTCGCGCGACCGTGCGAAGGATCGAGCGTGGGTCCCTAGCCCCTCGCGCCGTGGAAGCCGCGGCGATCGGGGTTGTCTACTACGTCACGGCGAAGCTGAGCCTGCGGCTCGCGTTGGTCGGCGAGAGTGTAACGCCGCTCTGGCCGCCGACCGGGATCGCGCTCGTCGCGTTTCTCTGGTTCGGCTCTCGAGCCTGGCTGGGCGTCGCCGCCGCGGCGTTCCTCGTCAACCTTCCGATCAGCCCGAACGCGGCGGCCGCAGCCGGCATCGCCGCCGGCAATACCGTCGCGCCGTTGATCGCGCGACGGCTTCTGCAGGCCCTCGACTTTCGCGTGGAGCTCGACCGTCTGCAAGACGCGCTCGCTCTCGTGTTCGCGGGTGCGCTCGCGGCGATGACCGTGAGCGCTACCGCGGGGACCGTTTCGTTGCTGGCATCGGGAGCGGTGGAGGGGGCCGACTTCGCCTCGACGTGGTCGGTGTGGTGGACCGGAGACGCGATGGGCATCCTCGCGATCGCGCCGTTCCTCCTTAGCATCCGGCAAGTACGCGTGCGGGGCGCGCCTCCGATCGGACGTGTCGTCGAAGCGTTCGTTCTCTTCGGGGGCATCGCGGCGGCTTCGTTCTCTCTCCACGAGACTGCCCGGCCGGTGTGGGTGGTGGTGTTCCCGCTGTTGGGCTGGGTGGCGTGGCGATTCAAACAACGCGGAGCCGGACCCGCCGCCCTCATCGTGATCGTCACCGCGACTTGGGCGGCGGCTAACGACAGCGGTCCCTTCGCCGAGACCGGCAGCTTGCTGCAGAAGATGGTGATGCTTCAGGTCTTCAATGCTGCCGTTTCGTTCACATCGTTCTTCTTCGCGGCGATTGTTGCCGAACGAGAGCGAGCGGTGACCGAGCGACAACGCTCGATCGAGCGTGAGCGCGAGGTGCAAGCCCGGCTCTACGCGCGAGAGCACCAGATCGCGGAGACCCTCCAGCGAAGCCTGCTGCCGGAGCGGTTGCCGGACATACCCGACGTGCATGCTGCGGCGCGATACATCCCTGCGGCGAGCGAGCTGGAGGTGGGTGGGGATTGGTACGACATCATCCCCATGCATGACGGCCGATTGGGGCTCGGGATCGGCGACGTCGCGGGTCACGGTGTGGGCGCCGCTGCGGCGATGGGTCAGGTGCGGTCGGCGTTCCGGGCGTACCTTCTCGAAGGGTTGCCCCCTTCTCAAATCCTCGAGCGGCTGAACGCTTTGTTACGCGAGCTGCTCCCCGGGGCGATGGCGACCCTTGCTTGTGCCCAGCTGGACCCGGAGACGGGGATCATGCGCGTCGCCCGTGCCGGTCATCCGCCGCCACTTCTGCGCTCGGCGGACGGCGCCGTCCGCATCGTGGAAGGTGGTCTGGCTCCTCCGCTGGGGGTGATCCCCGTCATCGGTTCGGAAGAGGTGGAGATCGAGCTTCCCCTCAGTTCGACGCTTCTCTTCTACACAGACGGGCTCATCGAAAGACGCCGAGAGTCGTTGGACCAGGGGTTTCTGCGGCTGCAAGGAGTTCTGGCCGCCGCGCCCGAGGACCTCGACGCCGCGTGCGACCAGATCGTGGAAGAGTTGCTCGGCGACAATGGAGTGGCCGACGATGCGGTGTTGCTCGCGATCCGGCGCGTTTCGCTGGTCGGGCAACCGCTCCACCTCTCTCTTCCCGCGCAACCCGAACGGCTCGCCGGGATTCGGAGGATCTTGGGGCGCTGGCTCAGGCAGAACGGCTCTTCCCCGATGGACACGGCCGATATCCTCGTTGCCTGCACCGAGGCCTGCGCGAATGTGATCCAACACGCCTATCCCTCGAAAGATGGCCCAATCGACATCGTCGCCTCAGCCGACGGTGGCGCGATCACGATAGGCGTGCGAGACTTTGGTATCTGGATGCCCGAAGCATCCGCGAGCGATGGCTCGAATCGGGGATTGCTTCTCATGCGGGGACTCATGGACTCGGTCGACGTGGTATCTGGTCCCGAAGGCACGAACGTCCTGATGCGGCGTCGGGTCGGGGAGGCGGCGCAGCGTGGCTGACACCCTGTGCCGGGTCGAGGTCGATCGCTCCGCCGGGATCCCGGTTGCGCGGCTCGCCGGGGAGGTAGACGTCTCCAACGTGGATTACATCGCTGCCGAGTTGGAGGCCGCCGCCGGGAGAGAGCCGATCTTCGTGGTGGATCTCGCGAGGACCGACTACTTCGACAGCGCCGGCATCCGTCTGCTCTTCACCCTGGCCATCAGGCTGAAGACGCGCCGCCAGGAGCTCCGCGTGATCGTGCCGCCCGGCGCCATCGTCCGGCGCGTGCTCGAGATCACGGACTTCGTGCGGGTCGTTCCGGTCTTCGAAAGCCTCGACTCGGCGCTCGGCTCGCCTGCTGCATAGCGCCGGGACCAGCCGGATCGGATCAAGCCGCGGACCGGCGGACGTGTGGGCTGAGCCGGCCGTCGCCGGGCATACCATCCCGGCCCGAGACGTTGAGGAAAGAAATGGAACTAGGCGTCTATACCTTCGCGCAGCTCGAGCCCAACCCGTCCGACGGCGAGGCGATCAGCCCTGCCCAGCGGACGCGCGATCTTATGGAAGAGATCGAGCTGTCCGATCAGGTCGGGCTGGAGGTGTTCGCCGTCGGGGAGCACCACCGTCCGGACTTCGTCGTCTCCGCTCCCGCGGTCGTGCTAGGGGCAGCCGCGGTCCGGACCAAGAAGATCAGGCTTTCGAGCGCCGTCACGGTGTTGAGCTCCGACGACCCCGTGCGGGTCTTCCAGGACTTCGCCACGGTGGACCTTCTGTCGGGGGGCCGTGCTGAGATCATGGCCGGACGCGGCTCGTTCATCGAGTCGTTCCCGCTCTTCGGTTACGACCTGGAGGACTACGACGCGCTCTTCGCCGAGAAGCTGGAGCTGCTGGTACAGCTTCAGAAGTCGGAAAGGATCCGGTGGTCGGGCACGTTCCGGTCTGCGATCAACGACCTCGGCGTCTACCCACGTCCCGTTCAGGAGCAGATCCCTATCTGGGTGGCGGTCGGGGGCAACCCGGAGTCGGCCGTTCGAGCCGGGCGCCTCGGCCTCCCGATGGCGATCGCGATCATCGGGGGGATGCCGGAACGATTCAAGTACTTCGCCGACCTCCACCGCGAGGCTGCGCGACAGGCCGGCCACGCGCAACCGGCGCTGAGCATCAACTCGCACGGCTACATCGCCGACACGTCGCAGCAGGCGCTCGACGAATCCTTCCCGTCCGTGTCGAAGGTGATGAACCGGATCGGCCGGGAGCGCGGATGGTCGCCGATGACGCGCGCGCAGTACGACGCGGCGGCGACCATCCGGGGCGCGAACTTCGTCGGAAGCCCGCAGCAGGTGATCGACAAGATCCTCTTCCAGCATGAGATCTTCAACCACGACCGCTTCCTGGTTCAGTTCAGCGTCGGAACGATGCCGCACGGGAAGATCATGCGGTCCATCGAGCTGTTCGGGACCGAGGTCGCTCCCGTCGTCCGCGAGGAAGTCGCTCGACGCTCGGCCGCTGCTGCGACGGTCTGACCGCCGCGCCGCGGTGACCGCGCTACCCTCACCCCCATGATCACGATCGCCGGTCTTCGCCGTGAATTCGGCAGTCGCCGCCTGTTCGAGGGCGTGGACCTTCGGGTCGGGGCTCGCGATCGCATCGCGATTGTCGGACCGAACGGCTCCGGAAAGACCACGCTCTTCGAGATGATCGCCGGCCTACAGGAGCCCGACGCCGGTCGTATCGACGTGGTCAAGGGCGCGGTCATCGGATATCTCGCCCAGGAGACCGATGCGCTCCGGGGCCGGAGCGTTCTCGAGGAGGTCGTGGCGGCAGGCGCGGCGATGGATCTCGCCGGTCACCGGCTGGCCGTGCTCCAAGCGGAACTGGAGGAGATGCCGGATGGAGACGAGCGGCGGCGGTTGCTCGACGAGTATGCGCGCCTGCACGAGCAGTTCGATTCGCTCGGCGGCTGGTCGCTCGAGACGCAGGCCAAGCAGATCCTCGCCGGGCTCGG
>JBBDRM010000009.1 GCA_040905475.1 Actinomycetota bacterium | reverse complement strand
TCAACGAGCTCGTCGCCTCGATCCGCACCTGGATCACAAACTGGAACGACGACCCAAAACCGTTCGTCTGGCACAAGAGCGCCGACGAGATCCTCGATAGCCTCGCAGCATATTGTCGGCGAATCTCTGACTCAGGACACTAGTTCGATGTGGCTTGGCAATCCGCATCGCTTTGTCGAAGCGACCCGGCAACACTACGTCGGACGTCCGTCAGGGTGGTCGCGCCGATCGTCTAAGCCGTACCCAGCTTGCCGAGGAGCTGCAGGAGGTCGCGGCCGAAGAGCGGCCGGCTTTCCCTCGGCAGTAGGATCATCGAGGTCGAGGCCGCCCTTGAGGGCGGGGGATTCGAGATTCATTCCTTGGATGCCCTCGCTGGCCGTCACGTTCTGTACTTCGTCGTTGTCCACAAGGGCGATCGTCTGCGCGACGGCGCGCTGTCGCCCAGCTCGAAGGACTTTGACTCAGGCCGCGCCCTCCATGGGCGGCCGTTCGCCTGGTGCACCGTCACGCGCCCGCAGGCTCCGCGGCGCGGCGATCTATCACGCGGCGCGCCTTGAACTCGGTGGTCGGTAGCGTTCCAACGGGGTGGATGGTTACCGCCGCCCGCAAGCCGATCGCGCGCTGAACGCGCTCGGCCACAGCCGAGGCTACGCCCGCATCGGGTGCCTCGCACTCGATCGTAAGCAGGTCGAGCTCGTCGGGCCTCTCCACGATCAGTCGGTATTCAGACCCGAGCCCAGGAACGCCGCGCAGGACATTCTCAATTACGTGCGGGTAGACGTTCGCTCCGCGGAGCACGAGCATGTCGTCGATCCGGCCATAGATCCCTTCTGGCAGCCGGCGGTACGTGCGGCCGCAGGGGCACGGCTCGCTTGTCACGCGAGTCAGATCGCCCGAGAGGAGGCGGATCATTGGCTGCGACGATCGCTCGAGGTGCGTGTACACCGGCACACCTTCGCCATCGCCACCGATCGGCTCCAGCGTTTCGCGGTCAACGATCTCGGTGTAAACGATGTCGTCCCACAGATGCATGCCAGTGCGCTCGTCGCACTCGGCGTTCGTCATCCACGGCGTCATCTCGGCCATCGAGCCTGTGTCGACGCAGAGGGCGCCGAACGTGGACTCGATGCGCGCCTTAGTCGTTGCGATACCAGCCCCGGCTTCTCCGGAGAAGAACATGATCCTAAAGCCGAGTTGCCGTGGGTCGACGTCGTGCGCCTCCGCGACATTGGCCAGATGCAGCGCGTACGACGGCGTGCCGTAGAAAACGGTCGGCCTGACAAACTCCAGGTACACGAGTGCGCGCTCAGTCTGGCCGGGGACGCCGGCACCATACGGAAAGACCGTTGCGCCAAGCGCCTCGGCACCCGCAAGCGCGCCCCAGCTGCCCATGTAGAGACTGAAGTACGAAGCGAGGAAGACCGAATCGCCGGGGCGGATCCCGAAGCTCCACATGATCCGCCCGTGAGTGGCGCCGATCCGGATCCAGTCCTCCCGTGAGACGGCGAACAGCACCGGCCGGCCCGTGGTGCCGGACGTGCCGTGGATGCGCGAGACGTCGGCGGGGTCGCAGCAGAGGTTCGAGCCGAACGGCGGCGTCTCGGCCTGATCGCGGCGAATCGCGTCCTTTGTGACCAGCGGGAAGCGGCGCAGGTCAGCCAGCGTCTGCAGCATCTCCGGATTCACACCAGCGTCGCCCCACAGCCGCCGGTAGAACGGCGATCGTTCCCACACGTACTCCACCTGTCGCCGGAGCTTCGCGAGAACCAGCTCGTCGCGCAGTGCCGGGTCCATCGTCTCCTCCGGCGCGAGATACCGCCCGCTCACATGCGCCGGCCCGCGTTGGCCCTGATGAACTCGATGATCTCGCCTAGCGGCGTGTCAACGCCGAACACCCTTGCGACGCCAAGCCGCTCGAGCTCCTCGACGTCCTCCTGCAGGATCGTACCCCCGCCGATCAGTAGGACGTCATCGGCGTCGTGCTCCCGAAGCAGGTCGAGTATCTGCGGGAAGATCGTCATGTGGGCACCCGAGAGGACGCTGATGCCGATGACATCCACGTCCTCCTGAACCGCGACGTGCACGACCTCGGTCGCTTTCCGGTGGAGCCCCGTGTAGATGATCTCCATGCCAGCGTCGCGAAGGGCACGGGCCACGACCTTCACTCCTCGATCGTGGCCGTCAAGCCCGACCTTGCCCACCAGAACGCGGATCGGCGTATCCGTCATCAAAAAACCACAGTCTCGACGTAGGTGCCAAACGGCGCGCGCAGCGTGTCGACGATCTCCCCGCCCGTGGCACGCGCTCGAACGGCCTCGATCGTCGGCAACATCACGTTCTCGTCAGTAGCCGCAACGCGGCCGAGTTCCTCGAGCGCTGAATCGACCCGCGCCTGGTCGCGCCGCGCCCTGAACTCGCGCAAGGCCGCAACCTTGCGGGCCTCCGTCTTCGGGTCGATGCGGTGGATCTCGAAGGGCAAAGCGCCATCCTGCTGCTCGCGGTAGGCGTTGACCCCGACGACAACCCGTTCGCCCGACTCCTTCTCGAGCTGGCTGCGGTATGCGGCGTCGGCGATCTCCTGTTGGAAGAAGCCCGACTCAACGCACTCAACCGTGCCGCCCCGGGCGTCGATCTCCTCGAGGTACTCCGCGGCCTCTTGCTCGATCTCATTGGTCAACGCTTCGACAGCGTAAGAACCGCCGAGCGGATCGATCGTGGACGAGACGCCGGACTCCTCGAGAATGATCTGCTGCGTCCGCAGCGCGACCTTCATCGCGAGCTCGGACGGAATCGCGAGAGCCTCATCCATACCACTCACATGCAGGGACTGAGCACCGCCGAAGACGGCCGCGAGCGCCTGGAGCGACGCGCGCACGATGTTATTTAGCGGCTGCCGAGCGGTTAGCGCGGAGCCGGCCGTCTGGCAGTGGAAGCGCAGCCGCATCGACTCCGGGTTCTCGGCCCCGAACCGGTCGCGCGCGATTCGCGCCCAGAGCCGGCGCGCGGCGCGGAACTTCGCCACCTCCTCGAGAAACTCGCTGTCGGCGACGAAGTAAAACGAGAGCCGCGGGGCAAAGTCGTCAAAGGGAAGGCCGCTCGCGACCACGTCCTCCGAGTACGCAATGCCGGCTGCGAGCGTAAAGGCGACTTCCTGCGACGCCGTCGCCCCCGCCTCCCGAATGTGGTACCCGCTGATGTTCACAGCGTTCCAGCGCGGAAGCCGCTCCGCGGAGAACACGATCATGTCTCGTACAAGCCGCATCGACGGCGCGACCGGATAGACCCACTCCTTCTGGGCGACGAACTCCTTGACGATGTCGGCCTGTGTCGTCCCTGCGAGACCGTCGAGCGGCACGCCGCGCTCCTCCGCGACGACCACGTGCATCGCTAGCAGCACCCACGCCGTGGGGTTGATGGTCATCGAGACGCTGATCGCGCCGAGGTCGATGCTGTCGAGCAACGCATGGAGATCGTCGACATGATCGATTGCGACGCCCTCCCGCCCGACCTCGCCAGACGCGTCCTCGTGGTCCGAGTCGAAGCCCATCAGCGTCGGCATGTCGAAGTCGATCGAGATGCCGGTCTGGCCCTGCGCGATCAGGTACCGGAGGCGATCGTTCGTGTCCTCGGGTCCGCCATAGCCGGCAATCTGACGCATGGTCCATGGCCGCGCCCTGTACATCGTCGGGTACGGCCCACGCAGGAAAGGGAACTCGCCCGGGAACCCCTCGCCGTCGTCCCGCCGCAGCACGTCGGCGGCGGTGTAGAGGCGCCGAACGACCCGTCCCGACCGCGTGGTGAACTCTTGCCGGCGCTCCTCGACCCGGTCAAGAAACGGCGCGACCGTCTCCCGCTCCCACCGCTCGACGTCGCTCATCCCGGAACTATAAGATAATTATTGGACCAATGTCTCAAATCCCTACACTCAAGCCGCTCGAGCGCCGCCGGGCGTTCGAAGAAATCCTCGCCCAGCTCGAGGCTGCGATCGAGTCCGGTCACATCGGCGCGGGCGATAGGCTCCCTTCGGAACGCGACCTGGCGGAGAGCCTCGGCGTATCGCGAACCTCCGTGCGCGAGGCGCTCCGCGTGCTCGAAGGACTCGGTCTTGTGCGCGTTCGCCCGGGCGCCGAGCACGGCGCGACCTTTCTCGAGGAGCCGGCGAATGCCCTGCCCCGCCTCTTCGGGCTGCTTTTCGCACTCCGCCACATCAGCCTCGCGAGCCTGATCGACTTCCGCGCCACACTGGAGACATCGGCGGCGGCGACCGTCGCACGCAGCGGCAAGACGGAGATCGTCGCGGACCTCGAAGCGGTCGTCGAGCAGATGCGGGAACCGGATCTCGACCCAGTGCGCTTCCATGAGCTGGACGCCGACTTCCACTTTCGGCTCGTCCGCGGCGCTGGCAACGAGTTCGCAACGCTCGTGCTCGAGGGCGTCCGCGGCGCCGTGGCGCAGGTGATGCTCGATGCGATTGTCGCCGCCGGCAACTGGGAGGCGACCCACGCGCGGCTGGTCGCCGAGCACGCAGCGATCGTGGCCGCCTTCCGTTCCGGCCGTGACGTCAAGGCGGCGACGCTGATCGAGCGACACATCCGCGGTTTTTACGAGCAGCACCTTCGGGCCGGCTAACCTTCCGTCCGCCGAACGTTGCGCCGCTCGGCGAAGAGCCAGCGGCCGTCGAGTCGGACGAGCCGGTCGTGGCACCGGCCGCCGGCGATCAGGCGGGACGCGCCGGACGAGACACGTAGGCCAGTCCGTCGCGGCGACTGCGCCGTCGCCACGGACCTCGATCGGCGAGGCACCGTTCAGGTGCTTCACCTCATCGAGGGAGGGCGGCGAGAAAGGCGCCGATCTCGTCCGGGGCCGGCCCTGGGAGCAAGCAGCCCGTCGGGCGCGTACAGCCGCCCGACTTCCTCGAACCGTCCGTCGTCGACGAGCTCCGGGTAGGCCGCGATCGTCCGGCGGATGCCCGCCTCGTCAGTACCCCCGCGCCACCCCAGCGCAACTCGGCCGCAGGAGAGGTTGTCGACGAGCGCATCTGCCACGCGACGCGCGTCGGCTGCGCGAGCGAGAGCGGCATGATCGCAGCGCCCACGTCCACCGACGACGTCTCGTGCGCCGCCAGCTGCATGAGCAGGACCGGTGTCGGGGCCATTACTCAGCCGACGTGCTACCGAGGTAGCCCTTGGCGACACCGTGGTGCTCGCTGGCGAAGACGCCATGGAAGCCCCCCGCCTCGGTTCGCCTCCGCGATCGCCTCGCGCACCGTTAGTGCCGGGTTCCCCGCGTGCGGCACATCTTGGCCGATGAAGTACTCGAAGTGAAACGAGGACTCAGTCCCACCGGAAACCGTTCGGCACCTCGCCCGATGACTCGTGCACCGCGGCGAGGCCCTCGAGGGCAAGTCCCAAGCCGAGCAGGTCGAGGGCCATCTTCTTCAGCGGCTGCGTGAACATCAGGCGCGTGTAGCGGAGCACGAGCGGGTTCTGCCTCATCAGCTGGTCGGCAAGCTCCCAGGCGCGCGGTAGCAGCTGCGCGCGCGGGAGAATCTCGTTCACCATCCCGAGCTCCTTGGCCTCCACCGCCCCCACGGTCTGACCGGTGAGCAGGAAGTATCGACCCCTGTTAAGTCCCATCAGGAGCGGGAAGATGAAGTTCACGCCGTCGCCAGGCATCGTGCGGTTGACGAAGTGGGCCGAGTCCTGGAAGGAGGCTTCGGGAGCCGCCAGCACGATGTCGGCGAGGAGCGGGATCTCGGGGTGCCGGAGGGCAGGTCCGTTCACGCAGCTGATAACCGGAGCGTCGATGTTCAGCAGGCTCTGCGTCAGCATCATCCCGTTGCGGAGGATGATGTCCCATCCCATAGGCGTCGACCGCGGGAAAGTTCCGGGCGACGCGACCGGGCCTGACCAGGCGTCGCCCGTGCCGGTCATGATCACCAGCTTATTCTCCGGGTCGCGCGCGACGTCCGTGAAGGCTGACGCGAACTCGGCGTGGGCGCCGCCGATGTGCCCCCAGCGGAGCGGCCCACCCTCCGTGTGGAAGGTGACGAGCAGGACGCCGTCGTCGCGGCGCTCCATGCGGATGTTCTGGTAGCGGTCGTAGTAGTCGTCGAAGCTCACGAACGTCACGAAACCCTCCCGGTGGACGAGGTTGACAGACGGGCTCGCCTGGGCCCGATCACGGTCTCGCCGAAGGCGCGCAGCTGCTCGAGTGCGGCAACATGCGACGGTCGCCCGGATGTGCGGATACGGATTAGGACGTAGCCGATGCCGAGCTCCGCCTCCCAAGCGTCGAGCTCGGCGGCGATCTCGTCCGGGTCGCCCGTGAGCCAACGCTCCTCGGCTAGCTCGTCGAACTCGACCGACTCGGCGTCGCGACCGTCGATGCGTGTGTCCACTGCGTAGACGCCGAGCCGGATCTTTTGGCGGTGTGCGTCGAGGGCGGCCGCACGGTACTCCTGGTCGAGCGCGTCGCCGAGCGACACCCAGGCATCGCGGAGGATCGCTGTTTGCGGCGTCTTCCCGAAGCGCTCGACGTGCTCGAGGTAGCGCTCATGCCACGGGACGAAGAGCGACCGCCGCGGCGTGGCGTCAAGCACCCAGGCGTCGCCGACGGCGGCGGCACGCTCGACGCTGCGCTCGCTGCGCCCGCCGATCCAGATCGGTGGCCCGTTCAGCTGGAGCGGTTGAGGATGAATCGAGGCGCCACGCAGGGTTACCGTCCGTCCGTCGAAGTCCACCGACGGCTCGCGCCACAGGCGCGTGATCACCTCGAGCGCCTCGTCGAGCCGTCGGCCGGCGCCCTTCTGCTCGATCCCGAATGCGTCGAAGTCCGCTTTGAGGTACCCGGCGCCGGCGCCGAGGATGACGCGACCACCCGTGAGGTGGTCAAGCAGCGCCAGCTCCTCCGCGACGCGGGTCGGCTGCGCGAGCGAGAGCAGCAGCACCGCGCCGCCCACGCCGAGACCGGGGACAGCCTCGGCGAGCATAAACATCAGCGGGATCGATCCGGGCAGGTAGCGTAGGTCGCGCCCGTGGTGCTCGGTCACGAAGACGCCGTCGAAGCCTGCGTCCGCCGCCGCCCGCGCCTCGGCAAGCGCCTCGCGGACGATCGCCGCCGGATCGTCGCCGGGTTGAACCTCCTGGCCGATGATGTAGCCGAACTTCACGGCGAGTTCACGTGGCGGTTGCGCCCCGCCCAGAGCGCCTCGCGCAGCTCCTTCTTCAGCACTTTGTTCGATGAGCCGACGGGCAGCCGGTCGAGGAACTCGATCCGGCGAGGTTTCTTGTAGCTGGCGAGCCGGTCGCGACTCCAGCTGATCAGCTCGTCTGCGGACGCGTCCCAGCCGTCGACGGGAACGACATACGCGAGCACGGATTCGCCCCACTCGTCGTCGGGGTACCCGAGCACGGCGACCTCACGCACGCCGGGATGCTCGGCGAGGACACGCTCGACCTCCGATGGGTAGACGTTGAGTCCGCCCGAGATGATCAAGTCGCGCTTGCGGTCACGGAAGCTTACGAGCCCGTCTGGGTCGGCGCTCGCAAGGTCGCCGCTCCGGTACCAGCCGTCTACGATCACCTCGGCGGTCGCGCCTTCGTCGAGCCAGTAGCCCTGCATGAGGTTACTGCCGCGGATCAGCAGCTCGCCGACCTCACCAGCCGGAAGCTCGGCACCTTCGTCGTCCACGACCATGACGTCGACTCCGTGCGCGACGCGGCCAGCGCTCGCGAGCACGCGCTCGTCGTCGCCGGCACCATAGTCGGACGGCCGCAGCAGCGTCACCGGGTGCGGCGCCTCACTGGAGCCGTACACCTGCGTGAGGATCGGGCCGAAGCCCTCGATCGCGCGCGCGAAAAGCATCGGTGAGATCGGCGAGCCGCCGAAAGAGATCTGCCGCATCGAGGCGACGGCGCGGACGACGTGTGGAGTGGCCTCAAGTAGGCGCTGAAGCATTGTCGGAACCATGAATGTGTGCGTTCCGCCCTCCCGCTCAACGAGCTCGGCGAACGCGTTGGGGTCAAACTTGCGCAAGATGGCGTTGGCGCCGCCGGCCGCCAGCACGGCCATGAGCTTCGAGCCGCTTCCGTGCGTGAGCGGCCCCACGTGCACCATCACGCTCGTCTCGTCGAGCCGCAGCTCGGATGCGAGCATGTTGACTGTGGAGGCCACGCGGCCGCCGTTCGAGTGGGTGGCGCCCTTCGGTCTCCCGGTCGTCCCGCTCGTGTAAAGGATGTAGTTGGGCGCCTCGGGCGCGACGGCCGGAACGTCGAGCACCGGCGCGGCGGCGGTCAGAGCCGTCTCGTACGCCAGCATCGGCCGGTCGCAATTGCCCTCGTCACCGTCGACGAGCACCAGCGACTCCACCGAGTCCGGCACGGCGCCTACGCGCTCGAGGAGCTCGGGTGTCGTGACGAGCACCGCCGCCCGCGAGTGCTCGAGGATGTAGCGGCACTCGTCTCCGCTCAGGCGGTCGCTGATGCCGATGCGCGTGATACCCGCGCGGGAGCACGCGACATCGAACTCGACGAACTCGAGGCGGTTCGAGAGCAGCGCCGCGCCCGGCCGCTCGAGTCCCGCGCCGTGCTCAAGCAGGACGTTGCCAAGCCGCGCGCTCCGCTCGTCGAGCTCGGCGTAGGTGAGCCGACGATCGCCCTCAATCACAGCGATACGACCGGGCGTCGCGCGGAGCGCCCGGTTGTAGAGCCGCTGTGCGGTCAGCACGCCGCGGCCTTCCGTCGCTCGCGCGCCTCGGCTGTGGCGGCTCCGTCCACCTCCAGCGAGTCCGTGAGCGCGACGCCATAGTCTTTGAGCGCCCGCTCCCGTGTGACGTAGCCCTCCATCACGTCGTGGCGAACTGACTCGGGATCCCGCTCGTGAGGCGGACCGTACCCGCCCGCGCCGCTGACCTGGAAGCGGATGACCTCCCCTTGGCCGACAAGGTGGACGCCCTTCGAGTGCAGCGGCTCGTTCGCACCGCCCGGATCACGGATGATGGCTCCGCAGGTCCCCTCCTTGCCGCCGAGCACGCCGTGCGGCGGGAAGAAATGGCGGTCGGTGATCGGCGTGGCGCGGTTGTTCGATCCGAGCAGCTTCACGTCCTTGCGGATCGCACAGGCACCCCGGTGCGTGCCGGCGCCGCCGGTGTCGGGGACGAACTCCAGCCGCTCGATCCGGACCGGCGCGCCGAGCTCCGTCGCCTCAACGGGGATGTTCCGTGAATTCAGAACCGAGCAGAGCGCCTCGGCACCGTCCTTGTTCGACCTGCCGGCGAACCCGCCGAGCAGAATGTCCCAGAGGAGGTACGGCTTCCCGTTAGGGCCGTCGCCGCCGACGACCGTGTTGCACCACTGCGAGGACGCGCCCTGCGTTCGCTCCGGCAGTACCTTCGACATCGCGCCGAGCACCGTCTCGAAGTGGCGGTGGATGGTGATGGCGCGGCCTCCGCCGGGAGCCGGCGGGCGGGGGTTCATGAACGAGCCCTCACGCGCGACGAAGTTGAAGGGGCGCGTGCAGCCCTCGTTCTGGGGAACCTCGGGGGAGAGCAGGCACTTGAGCGTGAAGAATGAGTACGCGAACGAGTAGGTGCGCGCGCTGTTCATTCCCGCCGGCACCTGGTCGTCGCTGCGCGACCAATCGATAGTCACGTCGGAGCCGTCGATTGTGATATCCACCGCGAGGTGGATCGGTGGTGTACCTGGACCGTAATCGTCGAGGTCGAGCTCGTACGAGTAGACGCCGTCCGGCACAGCGGCGATCGCTTCCCGAGTGCGTGCCTCGGACGCGTCGAGAATCTGCTCGTACACCGTCTCCATTGTCTCTGTGCCGTACTTCTCGAACAGCTCGATTACCCGGCGGGCGCCGAAGTTGTTCGCATTCAGCATCGCGCGGAGGTCGCCCATGACCTTGTCCGGGAAGCGGACGTTGTACGCGATGAGCTCGATGACCTCCTGCATGGGCTCGCCACGGCGGAAGTGCCGGAGCGGCGGTATGCGCAAGCCCTCTTGGTAGTTGTCGTAGATGCCCACCACGGCCTGCGACCCCGGGGAGGCGCCGCCGACGTCCATGAGGTGGACGGAGGTTCCGACGAAACCGACGAGCTCGTCACCGGAGAAGACGGGCGATACCGTGAACGCGTCCGGTAGCTGGCCGGCACCGATGTAGATGTCGTTCGTGATCATCGCGTCGCCTCGCTCGAGGGAATCCACCGGGATAACCTCCAGCATGCTCTGCACGATCGTCGCCATCGGCCCGAGGTGGCCGGGCGAATAAACCCCCTGGGCGATCATCCGCCCGGTCCTGTCGAAGACGGCCGCCGAGCAGTCGCCCGCCTCCCGCACGATCTCCGAATAGGCCGTCCGTTGGAGCGCCAGGCCGATGTCCGCACAGAGCCCGCGCAGCCCATCCCAGACAACGGTCAGTGTGATTGGATCGACGCGCGTCCCGGTCGTGCTCATGCCTGCACACCCTGTTCCGATCCGGCGATCGACACCACTATGTTCCCCGCCTCGTCGACGACGGCCCGATCTCCCGTGAAGATCACCGCCGTCGACTCGCTCTGCTCGATCACGGCCGGGCCGTCGATCGTGGCTCCCGCAGGCAACGCGTCGTACCGCCACGTGGCCGCGCGTACACCGTCACCGAGGGCAGGGTCCCAGATGTTTCGTGTGCTGTGACCTTCGTCGCCACTCGACAGGTCGCCGCGGCCGGCCAATTCGAGCACCGGGGTCTCGACCGTCGCGTTAAGTCGCCACGTCGTTGCCTCCACCGGCTCCCCGCGCTCGCTCCGATCGTAGAGCTTTTCGTAGGCGAGATGGAACGCCTCGAGAACCGCGTCGGCGTCGACCAGGTCGCCGCCGTCGCCGTCCACATCGATCGTGATGTCGTAGCCCTGGCCGACATAGCGGAGACTGACGCTGCGACGGAGCCGAAGCGTCCGCCCTTCGCCGATCTCACGCGCAAAGTCTTGTGTCGCCTCCGCAGCGAGCGCTTTGAAGCGCCGTTGCGCCTCGCCTGTGAAGCCGTCGCCGAGGCGCGTCAGGCCGCTGCGCGCGTAGCTAGCGCGTGGCTCGGCTGCGAGGAGGCCGAGTGCGGATGCGACGCCGGAGGCAGGTGGGAAGACCACGGTGGGGACGCCGAGCGCACGCGCGAGCGCAGCCGCATGCACCGGCCCGGCGCCGCCGGTCGCGACCATGACGTAGTCGCGGGGGTCGCGGCCCCGCTGCACCGTTCCCGCCCGTATCGCCTGCTCCATGCCGGCGTTGATGACCTCATAGATGCCGCGCGCGGCATCGAGGAGCGAGAGGCCGAGCGGCTCGGCGACACCGCTTGCGATCGCCTCGCGCGCAGCCTCAATGTCGAGCTGCATGCGCCCGCCGAGGAAGAAGTCCGGGTTCAGGTACTCGAGCACGAGGTCCGCGTCGGTGACGGTAGGGCTCGTGCCGCCGCCGCCATACGAGACGGGTCCCGGCGCGGCACCCGCGCTCTCCGGTCCGACCTTCAGGCGCGAGTGCTCGACCGAGGCGATGCTGCCGCCGCCCGAGCCGATCTCGATCATGTCCACCGACGGAATCCGCAGCGGGAGCCCGCTGCCAGGTATGTAGCGGAGGCGGTCGACCTCGAGCTCGTCGGAGAGCCTAGGTCGGCCGTTCTCGATGAGTGCGACCTTCGCCGTCGTGCCGCCCATGTCGAAAGCGATGACGCGGTCGGCGCCGACCGAGGCGCCGACGAAGGCGGCGATCTGTGCGCCCGCAGCGGGGCCGCTCTCGATGATCCGCACCGGGATAGCAGTCGCGCGCTCGACCGAGGCGACGCCGGCGTCGGAGAGCATCACGGCGAGCGGCGCGGTGATGCCGATGCCGGCGAACCCGTCCTCGAGTTCGCGCAGGTGCTCCGCCGTGAGGGGCTTGACGTAGGCGTCCGTGACGGTGGTGTTCGTGCGCTCGTACTCGCCCAACATTGGCGCCACCTCGCTGCTGAGCGAGACGTGACACTCGGGATACAGCGCGCGCACGAGCTCGGCAGCGCGGCGCTCGTGGCTGCCGTTACGGTAGGCATGCAGGAAAGAGATTGCGACCGCGCTCACACCCTGTTCTTTCAGGCCGGTGATCAGCTCGCGCAGCCCGTCCTCGTCGAGGTCGACGAGCGTCTCGCCCGCGGCGTCGAGCCGCTCGCGCACCTCGTGGATCTCACGGCGCTCGAGCAGCGGCTTCGGCTTGTCGATAAAGAGGTCGAAGAGGTCATAGCGCGCCTGACGCTGGATCAGCAAGATGTCGCGGAAGCCCTCGGTCGTGAGCAGGGCGGTGAGTGGTCCCTTCCGCTCGAGGACGGCGTTCGTCGCGACAGTTGTCCCGTATGTGACGTCCTCAACGTCGGCGGCTGCCACGTCCGCCTTCGTGAGCAGTTCCACAACACCCAACAGCACAGCCTCAGCCGGATTCGCGGGGGTCGTCAGAACCTTGTGCAAGGTCAGTTGCTTCGCCTCAGTGTCGTACAGCACCAGGTCAGTAAACGTCCCGCCGATGTCGACTCCGACACGTCTCATCGTTCACCTTTCTCGCCGCACGCCCAATAATCACATAAAATATACGCACGATCGAACACCGCCATAGATCGAGCGTCGGAGGCTACGAGGGCCTGATCGCGGCGCAAGAGTGCCTACCGAACAACGACACCCGCGACCGGTTCGCCGCCGACGTCAGCTACCTAACCCGGATCCTTCATTAGCGCCGCCGCCACGCTCGCGGACGGCCGGGTGATGTCCG